>USEF01000110.1 GCA_900553475.1 uncultured Collinsella sp.
TCTTTTTGTCTCTGGGTTTGTAGATTGGCGAAGGCGATATGCTCTGGCAGCTATTTTGAGTTCTTGATGCGGCGTGTAGCTGTGGCGGTTATTCCGAGGCCTGCGGCGGCGACTGCTGCGAGTGCGATTGCGCTCGGCGCTGTGTCGCCTGTGTTTGCGAGCTTGCCGGCGGTCGTATTTGCTTGCTTGCCGCTGCTCGAGTTCGCCTGCTTGGTGGAGCTTGGCGGGGTATTTTTGCCGGTCGCGGACGAGCCGGTGGGCTGTGCCGTTTCGGCCGGCTGCGCTGGGCTGGAGGGTTTTGTCGTCTCGGCGGGTCTCGTTATCTCGGGCGAGGTGGCCTTGTCTGCCGCGGCCTTAGCCTCTTCGTATGCCTTGCAGGCGTCGTCATAGGCCGCTTGCGCCTTTTCCAAATCGCCGAGGAGCGCATCTCGCTTGGCTATGTCCTCATCGATGTGGGCTTTAGCTTCCTGCGCCTCACTTTCGGAATCCTGAACCTGTCTTTCCTGGCTTTCGAGCCGGCGTCGGTAGGAGTGAAGATCATCTTCACAAGATTTCTCTCGCCTTTCTGCCGACATGATCTCACGTCGCAACTGCTTAATATGCTCTTTAGTAGCTGTGCTGGGCTCCTCGTCGCCGAGTGCTTCAAGTGCCTTATCTAATTCTGCCTGAAGGCCGCTTGTCCGGCTGTGGGCCTCATCGTATTTGGCTTGGGCTGCATCGACGTTCGCTTGCATGGCGGGAAGGCGTTCCCTCCGTTTGGCGGCTTCCGCCGCCACCATGTCGTAGATCTCTTGAAAAGCGGCAATGTCATCATCGATTGCCGCAAGTTTCTCAGGACCTGCGGCGTCTTTTGCGGCCTCGAGGGTTTTGAGCGCTTCCTGCATGGCTGCATACGCTCTTTCTTTTGCGGCGGCCGCATCTTCCGTCTGCAAGGCAACTGCGCCGGTGGGGGCGCTGGTTTCTGCCGCGATCGCCGTTGCGGGGGCGATTCCCGCGACAAGTGCCGCGGAAAGGGCGATGCCCACAGTTGCTCGTCTTGCTCTTCTTGCGAGAATGTCGTTCATCTCGGCACCTCATTTCAAGGGTCGGCGACTAACTTGGTAGCACTAATGTAAATATACCATGCTAGTTGACCCGACACTGGCTGGGTGTGCGCGTATACCCCCCCCTGAAAACTGAATCCCGTTAGAAATGACGAGTTGTTTACGCTTCTTTTGGGGTGGCGGTACTATCATGGTTCGAATTGAATGTGGATGATGATAGGGAGCGCCTATACATGATTGAGCTGCTCAGGCGTTTTGGTGGTAAGTTTCGCCGCTATATGGTGATCGGCCCTGCGTGCAAGCTAATCGAAGTGATCTTTGACCTGCTGACGCCGCTGGTGATTGCCCAGATGATCGATAAGGGCATTGGGGCGCACGACGTGAACGCCGTTATCCACTACGGTATGCTGCTTGCCGCCATGGCTGTGATCGGCATCTCGTTTACGCTCGTCTGCCAAAAGATGGCGGCGTTCACCTCGCAGGGCATGGGCACCGACATTCGTGGCGCGCTCTACCAGCATATCAACAAGCTGAGCTATGCCGAACTCGACCGTTTTGGCACGCCGTCGCTCATCACGCGTATCACCAACGACGTCAACCAGGTGCAGCTCGCTGTGGCGCTGGGCGTGCGCATGCTCATCCGCTGGCCCTTCCTAGCGGTGGGCTCCATGGTCGCGGCCCTTGCCATCGACCTTAAGCTCGGGATCATCTTTTTGATTTGCACGCCCGCCATCGGCCTGGTGTTTTGGTTTGTCATGGCGCGCTGTATCCCGTACTACAGGCAGCTGCAGGCAAAGCTCGACCGCATTGCGCTTATCTGCCGCGAGGGCCTTTCGGGCGCCCGCGTGGTCCGCGCCTTTGTGCGCGAGGACCACGAGCGCGAGCGCTTTGCCCAAGCCGCCGATGACCAGGCCAATACTGCCATCGCGGTGGGCAAGCTCTCGTCGATCCTTAACCCCGTCACGTTTCTTGTGATGAACCTGGGCGTGTGCGCCATCCTGTGGGTGGGCAGCATACAGGTCAACGTGGGCGAGCTTACGCAGGGCCAGGTCATGGCGTTCGTCAACTACATGACGCAGACCCTGACCTCCATCGTGTACGTCGCCAACCTGGTCGTGGTCTTTACCAAGGCGAGCGCCAGCGCGTCGCGTATCAACGAGGTGCTCAATTGCGTGCCGGGCATCACCGACGAGGGCAACCAGCCGGTCGCGCTGCCCAAGCCGGGCAATGTCGCTCCAGTTCCCGCGCTGAGCTTGAGCCATGCGAGCTTCTCGTTTGGCGCTGGCGCGGCCAATGCTGTCAACGATGTGACGCTGGAACTCCCGCTGGGCAAGACACTCGGCATTATCGGCGGTACGGGTAGCGGCAAGTCCACGCTCGTCTCGCTCATCCCGCGCCTGTACGATGCGAGCACCGGCAGCGTGAGCGTGATGGGCGCCGACGTGCGCACCTGGCCGCTCGACCAGCTGCGCCGTGTGGTCGCGACCGTTCCGCAGCGCGCATCGCTGGTGAGCGGCTCCATCCGCAGCAACCTGACCTGGCGCGATGAAGCTGCGACCGACGAGGAGCTCTGGGCGGCACTCGACATGGCGCAGGCCAGCGAGTTCGTGCGCAACAAGCCGCAGGGCTTAGACGCCCCGGTCGAGGCGGGCGGCAAGAACTTTAGCGGTGGCCAGCGTCAGCGCCTGACTATCGCGCGTGCCTTGGTTGGTTCGCCTCAGATATTGATCATGGATGACTCCGCGTCGGCGCTCGACTTTAAGACCGACGCGGCGCTTCGCCATGCCATTCGCGAGCGCAGCATGCGCGGTGCCGCCAAGGGCGGGCTGCCGCTGACCACGGTGATTGTGAGCCAGCGCGTCTCGACCGTGCGCGATGCCGACGTGATCTGCGTGCTCGACCACGGCTCGGTTGCCGGCCTGGGCACACATGACGAGCTCTATGCGACCTGTCGGCTCTATCGCGAGATTTGCCAGTCGCAGCTGCGCCGCGAGGAGCTTGAGGGCCAGCGGGGGAGCACAGCGCCCGCGCCCACTCCGGCGCCCGCGTCCACCCTAAGCCCCGCGTCCGCTCCGACCGCCCCCGCATCCGTCTGCGCAAAGGAGGGATGCTAAATGAATCCGTACACTTCCTCCGGTTCGGTCGCCACGATGACGGCCAACGTGTCCGGTAACGATAACCTCAACGACCTGGGCGACGGTCCGCGCCAGCCCGGCGATCCCGAGCGCTATCCCGTGGGTGCGGTGACCCGCCGCTTGCTGGGCTACGTTCGTCCGCACCGTTTTTCGTTTACGGCGTCGTTTGTGAGTGCCGCCGTTTCGGTAATCTTGCAGCTCTATACGCCCATCCTTATTGGCGAAGGCATCGACCTTATCGTCGCCGCCGGGCAGGTGGACTTCGATGCGCTGCTGCCGCTCGTTACCAAACTCGCGCTCGTCGTGGTGGGAGCAGCGGCCTTCCAGTGGCTGCAGGGCTATTGCGTCAACCGCTTGTCCTACGAGACGGTGCGCGACATGCGCGTGGAGGCGAGCGACAAGCTCAGTCGCATGCCGCTCAGCTTTATCGACAGCCACGCCCACGGCGACCTTATGAGCCGCGTGGTCAACGACGTCGACCAGGTGGGCGACGGTCTGCTCCAGGGCTTTACCCAGCTATTCACCGGCGTTATCACCATCGTTGGCACGCTCGCGTTTATGCTCTCCATTAACCTGACCATGACGCTCGTGGTGGTACTCGTCACGCCGCTTTCCATTTTTGCAGCCGGCGCCATCGCCAAGCTCTCCAACAAAAGCTTTACGGCGCAGCAGCGCATTCAGGGTCAGCTCGGTGGTCATATCGAAGAGTACGTAGGCGAGCAGAAGCTTGTCGACGCCTTTGCCTATGGCCCCAATGCGCAGCTGCGCTTTGATGCCCTTAACGCCGAGCTCTATACGGCAGGCGAGTGCGCGCAGTTTATGGGCTCGCTTTCCAATCCCGGTACGCGCTTTATCAATAACATCATCTATGCCGTGGTCGCTGTGATCGGCTGCGTGGGCGTGATCACGGGCGTGCCCGCGGCGCTTACGGTGGGCGGCGTGCAGATCTTCCTGTCCTATGCCAACCAGTACACCAAGCCGTTCAACGAGGTCACCAACGTCATTACGCAGGTCCAGACCGCGTACGCCTCGGCGCGCCGCATGTTTGCGCTGCTCGATGCGCGCGAGCAGGAGCCCGACGCGTCGGACGCTGTAGAGCTTACCGCCCCGCAGGGTGAGGTGACTTTTGAACACGTGGACTTTAGCTACGTGCCCGACCGCAAACTGCTGCAGGATATCTGCATCGAGGCTAAGCCCGGCATGCGCTTTGCCCTGGTCGGTCCTACGGGCTGTGGCAAGACGACGCTCATCAATTTGCTACTGCGTTTTTACGATATCGATGCCGGTCGCATTGCGGTCGATGGCCGTTCCTCGCGTGACTACACGCGCGCAAGCCTGCGCCGCGCCTTTGGCATGGTGCTGCAGGACACTTGGCTGTTCGAGGGCACGGTGGCGGAAAACATCGCCTACGGTTGTCCCGATGCCACGCGCGAACAGGTTGTCGAGGCGGCCAAGCGCGCGCACGCGCACAAGTTTATCGTGCAGCTGCCAGGCGGCTACGATACGGTGATCGGCGAGGACGGCGGCACGTTTAGCCAAGGTCAAAAACAGCTGCTGTGCATCGCACGCGTCATGCTCACCGATCCGGCTATCTTGCTGCTGGACGAGGCGACTTCGAGCATCGATACCCGCACCGAGCTGCAGGTGCAGGCGGCATTCGACGAGCTCATGGCTGGCCGCACAAGCTTTGTCGTGGCGCATCGCCTGAGCACCATCCGCAACGCCGACTGCATTCTGGTCATGCGCGACGGCCAGATTATCGAGCGTGGCACGCACGACGAGCTGCTGGCGGCAGATGGCTTCTATGCCGAGCTCTACCGCAGTCAGTTTGCCCAGTGAGCAAGCCCGTGGGGCAAATTAATCAATCGACAGACGGTGGTTTACATCTGTCACGTTAGTACTAAGATATTCATCTAATAAATTGCATTAGTGGCTTTAGTTTTGGGGGAAACGAGGCAACGTGACTATGACGTGCTCTTTGGTGGTTAACAGCAAGAGCGGTAATACCAGGATGGTTTCGGGCGCGATCAAGCGCGCTCTGCAGGCTGCGGGCGTTGAGTTTGTCCATGCCGCGGCGTTGAGCGACGATGCGGATGCAGATCAGGTTGCGCTCGAGGCGCAGGGCGCCTGCGCGGCCGACACGGTGCTCGTCGGTTTTTGGTGCGACAAGGGCGCGTGCACGCCTTCGGTTGCCGCGCTGCTCTCCGCTCTGCACGGCAAGCGCGTTTTCCTCTTTGGTACCTGCGGTTTTGGCGCCGACCAGAGCTATTATCAGCAGATTATCGATCGCGTGACCTCCAATTTGGCTGGGGATGCCGAGCTTGCGGGCTGGGCGATGTGCCAGGGCAAGATGGGTCCCGCGGTCAAGCAGCGCTACGAGGCCATGCTCGAGCAAGATCCCGACAACGCCCGCGCTAAGTTGCTGCTCGATAACTGGGTCGCCGCAAAGGATCACCCCACCAAGGAAGATCTGGACAACATGGCTGCAGCCGCCAAAAAGGCCGTGCTGGGGGAGTAGCTCCCATCGCTGACGGCGGTCGGTCCATCTTTCTAAATGAAACGTCCTCCCGGGCGTCGGGGCACGAAGTTCCCTGCTCTACAGTCCTGCGCAAGACGAAGGCCACATTAAGT
>USEF01000111.1 GCA_900553475.1 uncultured Collinsella sp.
GGCCTGTCGTGGAGGCCGGCTGGTTGGAGTATCGCCATCAGATTGGCCAGACGGGAGTATCGGTTTCGCCCAAGCTTCTCCTGAGTATCGGTGTTTCGGGCGCCATCCAGCATCTTGCCGGCATCGGTGGGGCGGAGTGTATTATCGCCATCAACGAGGACCCGGATGCCCCCATCTTTGGTGCTGCCCAGTACAAGGTTGTCGGCGATGCCGTCGAGGTCGTCGAGGAGCTGCTGGCCCAGCTTGAGCGCTAGGCGCGCGCCAGCCAGCCGCGCATCTCGTCCTTAAGACGGCTCCAGGTTGCCTGTGTGGCGGGGTCGGTAAAGGGCTGTGTAATACCAAAGGGCGCGTCGAGTAGGCGGTAGATATCGCCCTGCTCGCGCGCCAGCGCGCGGCTCGCCGGATAGACGAGCTCAAACATAAAGCAGATGAGTCCCACTAGGTAGTCCGCCGGCTCGTCGCGTTCGTCGCGAGCAACGCAGCGGTGCTCGTCAAAGGCGGTAAGCGCCGGTGCCGAGAAGTGGCTGGCAAGAAATGCGTCCTCATCCACTTTGAGGATGGTGTCGACGGTGCTGTCGGCGATGGTGCGCATAATGTCGATCTTGTCGCCATCGCGTACGATATCGCAGAAGCACCGTGTACGCTCGTCGAGTTGTGCCGGCAGGCGAAAGTCACTGTGATAGGCGATGCTCGCGCGGATGAGCTCGTCGTGCTCTTCGGTCTCGATAAAATCTCGGATGCTTGTTGTGGCAGGTGCGTCGTCGGGGCTCTCGCCAAAGAGGACCTCGATGCCCAACGCCGCATGGCTCATGCTCTCGGCATCCTTAAACGTGTCCCAGCGCCGCAGCTGCTCAAAGCGGCCCATATCGTGCAGCAGGCCGCAAAGCCAGGCCAGGTCAATATCCTCTGTCGACCAGCCCTGCTCACGCGCCACGGCATCACATGCCTCGGCAACGTGGTACGTATGCTCGATTTTGAGTGCGATGCGCGGATTGGCGGCATCGTAAGCATCGGTATAGCGTTTGAAGGCCGCGGTCGCCCGGCCCCGATCGATAGCTGTCATAATGACTTCCTAAAAAGCTGTGTCTTTCGATCCGGTGGCAATTGTAGGTGAACTCGGTTGCTGCCGGATGATGATTCTGCCGTGTCGCTACATGCGGCTCGGAGACCTTGTCAGGATGAGAAACGTATGGTGCTCAAAATCGTTAGAACCGTCTGGCCAGTGATGCTTACCTATGTTGCAATAGGCGCGCCGTGCGGAATGATCATGGGGCAGACGGGAATGGAGCCCTGGATGGTCTTTGCTCTAAGCAGTACGTTTGTGACGGGCAGCGGCCAGTTTATGATCTGCAACCTGTGGCTGGCGGGTGTGCCTGCAGCATCGATCGTCGCGAGCGTTGCCGCCATCTCCTCGCGTTTTGCGCTTTACTCGGCATCGATCGCACCGCATCTGAGGGGTGCCTCGAAGCGTCAGACGCTGGCTGTTGCCGCGACACTTACCGAGGAGGCATATGGCATCTCGCTTGCCAAGTTGGTTGAAGGGGAGGATTGGGGCCCGCGCGAGTCCTTTGTGCTCAACGTGATCCTCATCGCAACATGGGGCGTTTCGTGTACGATGGGCGCCATCGTCGGCGCCGTTGTCGATGTTCCCACCGCCATTGCAGCCTTTGTCTGCACCTCGCTCTTTATCTGCCTGCTCTTTTCGCAGCGGCTGTCGCGCGGTAACGTTGTCGCGGCGGTTTCGGGCGCGGTGTCCGTCGCCGCATGCAAGTTCTTGGGCCTCGCGAATATTGCCGTGCCGGCAAGCGTCGTGGTCGGCATTGCCATTGCGCTGGCGTGCGATGCTGTATTTGACGGAAGAGGTGCCCGCGATGCCCGTTAACGAGTTCTTGGTTCTGTGGCTGTCGTCGTGGGCTGCTATCGCGTTCTTTCGCATCGCGCCGGCGTTCGCCTTGCGCGGGCGGACCCTGTCGCCCCGTATTACCGAGGCCCTGGGCTATATCCCGCCCGCTGCCTTTGCCGCGCTGGTCGCCAACGACTTGGTGAGCCCCGGCGCGTTCGACGCGGGACTCTGGCCTGCCTTGGTTCCCTGGATTGCGGCCGCCGGCGTCGTGGTCGTGGCGGTCAAGACAAAATCGATGCTGTGGTGCTGCGTCTCGGGCATCGTACTCTATATCGTCTTGAGCCTTATATAGGGGTGGCGTCGCGGGTGCCGAATCTCGTTCCATCCCAACTTGTCGAATTTTTCACCGAGCTGGTCTATTTCTTCTGGTACCATGGTCAAACTTTACTGTAGCAAAGCGTGACGTGGGCTTTTGTACCCCGTCAGCGGAAATGGGGGTTTCATGGCACAGGAAGCAACCGCCAACGAGCAAAAGAAATTCAAGGTCCCGCGCATTCCGGGCGACATCATGATCTATCCGATGATCGTCGGTCTTTTGCTCAACACCTTCTGCCCGCAGGTCTTTGAGGTCGGCGGCTTCTTTACGGCTGCCTGCCGCGGTGGCTCCAACACCATCGTTGCCGCGATCCTGCTGTTTGTGGGCGCCGGCATCAGCTTTAAGTCCACGCCGGGCGCCATCAAGACCGGCATCGTCGTGCTGATCCCCAAGCTGGTCGTCGCAGCGGTTCTCGGCCTAGGCGTGGCATATTTCTTTAACGACAACTTCCTGGGTCTGAGCTCCGTGTCTATCATCGGCGGCATCACGTTTTGCAACATGGCGCTCTATACGGGCATCATGGGCGAGTTCGGCGATGAGTCCGAGCAGGGCGCCGTCGGTATCCTGTTCTTTACGGCCGGCCCCGCCGTCACGATGATCATCCTTGGTGTTTCGGGTCTTGCCAACATCCCTGTCGGTACTATCATCGGCTCCATTTTGCCGCTCGTTATCGGCATGGTTCTGGGCAACTTGTTCCCGTTTATCAAGAACCTGCTGGTTCCCGGCGCCAATCCCGCGATCGCTGTAATTGGTTTTCAGCTCGGTGCGTCCATGAGCCTTTCGAGCTTCATCGCCGGTGGTATTTCCGGCATCTTGCTGGGCCTTGTCACGCTGTTTGTCGTCGGTCCCATCACCTTTGCGTTCGAGCGCCTGTGCGGTGGTAACGGCAAGGCTGCCGTGGCTTGTTCCACCATCGCCGGCACGGCTATGACCACGCCGGTTGCTCTCGCCGAGGTCGCGCCGCGCTACGCCGAGCTTGCGCCCACCGCGTACGCCCAGATCGCTACTGCCGTTATCATCACGGCAATCATGGCTCCGATTCTGACCGGCTGGGTCGACAAGAAGTTCTGCCAGGGCAAGGAGGACCTGTCGCCTGCCGGTGTCGAGGCCATCGAGGAGGCCGTCGCGACCGACATCGATGGCGAGTAACGGCCGTTACCGATAATTGATTCCGGCGTGCAGTTCGCGTCGTCCGAGCGCCCGAACAGAAACTGTTTTGCAGTGATGTTCGGGCGCTTTGCTATGATTCCCTTTACTCCTGCGGAGTAAAGGGGTGTTTATTGCCCTGATTCGAATTGGGCGATTCTGACCATTCGGATATTGAAGGGATGGCGTCTAGTGGTTAAGGCACTCAAGATTGAGATATTCCTGCTATGCATGATTGTTCTTATCGGGCTTGCCGCGCGAAGTCGTCGCTCCTTGTTCTCGAGCACCCTGCAGCTATTGTTTAGCATGCTTGGCTACACCTCTGCCGCGTACATATTATTCGATATGATCTGGACGCTTTCGGATGGTGCGGACGGCACGTTGGGTATTGCTGCCAACTGGATTTCCAACGCGGTTTCGTTTTCGCTCTTTGCCATCGCGTGTCTCATTTGGTTTATCTATTCCGAGACGATGCAGGGCTCTCGCCTTGTGACCTCGCGCTATAGGGTGGTGCTTGTAACGTTGCCTACGGCTCTGGTGGTCGTGCTGGCTTTTACCAGTTACTGGACGCACGCCTTGTTCTATATCGATTCGCAGGGCGTGTATCGTCGCGGCTTTGCCTATATGATCCAGCCCATTGTCAGCTACTGTTACGTTATACATACGTCCCTGCATGCGTTTGTGCAATCTCGTAGGGTCGAGAGCCTGCAGACGAAGGCTATCTATCGAACCTTGGCATTTTTCGCCATTCCGGCCCTGGTGGGCGGTACCTTTCAGATCGTATACTCGGTGCCTGGCCTTTGTGTCGGCATAATGATTAGCATGTTGCTGCTCTATATCATCGGCCAGGAGCAACTGATCTCGACTGACCCGTTGACTGGACTCAACAACCGCAACCGTTTTGAGACCTATATGCTGTCGCTCTTTTCAAATGTGGATCAGGCCGAAGATGTATATCTGCTTATGATGGACGCTGACGGCTTTAAGCAGATTAACGATCGCTATGGACATGTGGAGGGCGACCATGCTCTTCAGGTTGTTGCGACGGCGCTCAAGGATGTCTGCTCGGCGTCTGGTGGCTTTATCGCGCGTTATGGTGGCGATGAGTTCGTGGTGCTCCAAAAGGCAGCGGCGGAACAGGATATCATGCATCTGTGCGCGACAATCAACGACGAGCTCGCGCATGCCGAGGTGCCGTATGCATTGCGGATGTCCATCGGTTGCGCGCGGGTCGGCGATAGTGTTGATACCTGGCAAGACTTACTTCGCGCTGCCGATGCGGAGCTCTATCGCGTCAAGGCCGAGAAAAAGAAAGCCGGCATCCAGATACGCTAGGAAAAGGGTCGCACGCTTGCGTGCGTGGCGGCCCTCAGCTCATCGATGTATTCCATTAAGCTAAAGTGTGCAAACGCCCTCCCTAAAAAGGTGAGCTCGCTAGGCTTTTTTGGGTTTGTTGACGATGATGATGCCGCCGCAGACCAACAACAGGGCAACGATGACGGTAACGGGGCTCGTGCCAGCGCCCTCGCCGAGCAGCAGTGCGCTCAACAGCACGCCAAAGACTGGGTTCATAAAGCCAAAGACCGACACGCGGCTGACGGGGTTGACGGCGAGCAGGCGGGACCACAGCGAGTACGCGACGGCGGAGATAAGCGCCATGTAGATGATGAGCGCGATGGCGGGGGCGACTTCGGTGGGGGACAATGTGCCGCCCATCAAAAAGCCGATGGCGGTGAGGACCAGGCCGCCGACTAAAAACTGCCAGCCGGCAAGCAAAACACCGTCGTGCTTGCGCGAGAAGATGCCGATCAGGCAGGTCGAAAGAGCGCCTGCAACAGTGGAAGCCAAGATAAAGCCCTCGCCGTCGAGCGTAAAGCCAAAGGTGCCGTCCGCGCCCGAAAGGTTGACGAGCGCGACGCCGGCAAAGCCCAGCGCACAGCCAAGCACCTTGGCCGTATTGAGCTTCTCGGTGTGAAATGCCAGGGCGGCAAAGAGGATTGCGAGGAAGTTGGCGCTGGCCTCGATGATGGAGCTCGACATGGCGCTGGCGCGCGAGAGGCCCAGATAGAAAAAGAAGTACTGCCCGATAGTCTGGAAGAGCGACAAGACAAAGATGGGCTTGATGTCGCGCGCTTGCGGTATGAGGGGGCGGCGTTGGGCCGCGCTCATCCCAACGATAACCAGGGCGCCGGCAAGCGTAAAGCGTAAACCTGCAAAGAGCAGCTGCGAAGCGCTATCGTGCGCTGGGATGCCAAAGAGCGCGTAGCCGATCTTGATGCAGGGAAAGGCCGATCCCCAGAGTGCACAGCAAACAAGACAGCCCAGGATGAGTCCGGGCAGGGTGGCGAGATACGGCTTGCGGCTTTCCATGATGTCCTTCTCCTATACGCGCAAAGCAAAAA
>USEF01000112.1 GCA_900553475.1 uncultured Collinsella sp.
GCTCGATGACCTCGGTAAACGTTGCGTCGAAGAATTTCTCGGTCAGCAGGCGGTATGGCGGATGGTCGGGCTCGCCGGGGTTTTCGCGCACGATCTCGTGCATAACGCCGATGGTCTTGAGCACATACTCCTTATGGATGGGATACTGCCCAAAACGCGTCGCCGCAGTATACAGGCGATCGGTCGCGCGCGGAATCGAAACAATGCCGAGCGTCTTGCCGAACCAGTCAAAGTCGCCTTGCTTTTTAATGCGGAACTCCTCGCACGGCTTGCCGTGCGCCTCCAGGTACTGATTCACGCGCGTATTCCATACGGTATCGGCCACCAGATGCGACCAGACACCCAGTGTCAAATCGAGCAACGACTGCGCCACATCTTCGGACGCAAGCGAGAACTCACGAGCGCCGGGACCGACAACCGGCTCAGCATCCCTGTAGCGCTGGGGATAGTGCACGCGATTCAGTCGCTCGCGCTCCTCGATAATCGAGGTCGCCGCGGCTGGCGCACCGGTGGGCGAACTTTTAAGCAACGGTGCCACATAGGTATCCCAGAACTCGTGCTCACGCGGCTTAGGGATAGGCTCGGGCTTGGCAAAGTGCGTAATGCGGTACGGGATGGGATCGGCGATGCCGGGGACCATATAGCCCACGAAAATATCCGGAACCACGCAGCCAAACAAAAAGGCATTGCGGTCGCGCACGCTATTGGCAAGTGCACCGGTGCGCTCCAGCAAACGCTCCGTCTGAGCGATATGAATGTTCCAACTTGGCATAGCCACCCCCATAAAAAACCTGGATAACTATACCATCACGGCAAAGCCGCGCGGGCGGCTACGCACGCTCTACGCAGCAACTAGTCCGTAGTACCGCTTTCGGTTCCATACGACGGCGAAGGCGTCTCGACCACATGGTGATATCGATCGATATAGATTGCACGGGCACCCAGGCGTCGCACCAAATCCTGGTGATGCGTGCTCATCAAGACCGTCTTACCCGCCGCGACGTAGGCCAGCAAGAAGTTGACCACGATGTCGCATGAATCCTCGTCGAGCCCATTGGTGGGCTCATCGAGCACTAGGATATCGGGGTTCATCGATACAACTGCCGCCAGCGCCACACGCTTCTTTTGCCCGCCCGAGAGCTGATAGGGAGAGGCGTCGGCAAGGTCGGCAACCTGGAACAGCCCCATGGCATCGCGCACGCGGCGCTCGAGCTCGTCTGCCGGCAGCCCCATCTGCGCGGGACCAAAAGCAACTTCCTCGCCCACCGTGGCGCAGAACAGCTGGGCATCGGCGTTTTGGAATACGAAGCCCACGCGCTGGTGGAACTTCTGAGCAGCAGCAGAATCCTTCAGATACGCCGCATCGACCACGTGCCCGTCAAACAGGTATGCCCCTGCGTCCGCGAGTTCAAGGCCGTTAATAAGACGCATAATCGTCGTCTTGCCGCAGCCGTTGGGACCGAGCAGGGCAACGAGTTCACCACGATCGACCTGCAGCGACACGCCATCGACAACCGTATGCCCCGCATAGGAGAACACCACGTCGCGCAGCTCGATGAGCGGAACGACCTCGGCGCCGCCCACACCGTTCGTGCCCGCCGCACTATTCATATCGATCGTCAAAACGTCGCCCTTCCCCATTTACATCCCCAGTCGGAACCAGCAGCGCCTACAGCACGGCGCACAACACTGTCAGCAGCGCCACGCCGGCCGCATAGGCCGCATCGCGCCAGCCAAACCTGGCGCGCGCGGGAGCCGGATACGCACCGGCAAAGCCGCGGCAAAGCATAGCCTCGTCCATCGCGCGGCTGCATTTCATCGCCTTGATAAAGGTCATGCCCATGATACCCGCGATCGAATCGGTACGCGAAAATCCCTCGGGCGCACGGCCAACGCTGCGCAGCATGACCGATTCGCACAGATCGTGCGCCGTACGACCCAGCACCTCGATGTGCTTGAGCGCCATATCAAACGTAAAGATAACTTCGTCGGGTAGATGCAGCATCTTGAGCGCCGCCGACATGCGGCTCCACGTGAGGGTCCACGAAACGCCCAGCACCAGCGACACATTAATGAAGGTCTTGAGCGCAATCTTGAGCATGGCGCCCGTAGCGGAAGCACCCAGCAGCAGGGCAGGCAGCGCCAAAACCACTGCGAGCCCCGCGGCGCCAAGCGCCGGCACAAAGGTCGCGCGCAGCCCGCGTACGGGACGCACGGCAACGAGCACCAGCGCAATGGCCGCCATCAACATGAGGTACAGCGGGCTTTGTGTCAGGCACACGCACAGGACGCAAACGAATATCCCCACCAGGCGCACCGGAGCCGAAACGCAAGAAAGGGCGCGGTCAACCATCGACCCGCCCTCGTGCGCGCCTCCACCCAGGCGAACCCGCTCAAGCAGGCTCGCCAGGTGCAGGACGTTCTTTTGCATCACGCGATGACGAGCGCCCGTGGGCTCGTATCGCTCCTCGGCCGCAAGCCAGCTAGGCAGCTCGACCATCGCCATGGGCTCCGCTTTCCTTGACCGTCAGCGAGATCAGACGGAATGCGATGGTGAGCACCGCCACGCCAATCACGCCGGACAGGATATACATGGCAGCCTGACCGGCAAAGCCGAGACCCTGCTCCTCGGAATAGGCCTGCAGGTAATCACCCGTAGGCAGAGCGTCGGCAAAGGTCGGGGTGTCGAGACCGACCGAAGCCTGCAGGCTGTCGTCGCCAGCCTCCTGAACGGCGGTCGCGGCGCCCTCGGCGTCCCACTCACCCCAGGCGTCACCCGTGGCCAGCAGGCCCAGCGGCGTGGCCACGACAAGCACGGCAACCAAGATGAGCGTGGGGACCAGCGAGGTCTTCTTTGCAGCAGCGCCCTCGGCAGCAAGCTGTCCATCGGCGGCTTCGGGGCCGACGATAACGCTCGGCGCCGTCTTCTTGATAAAGCCGTAGATCGCGGCAGTCGCCACGCCCTCGACCACGCCGGCTACCAACATATGCGGGATCATCATGGCCGGAATGGCAATGGACAGCGGGAAGGGGCAGTACAGCGGAGCGCCCGAAGCATTCGTGAAAAGCATCGGCTGAATACCAAACTCGATTGCTGCGCACAGGGCCGCCAGGCACAGGCCGACCCAGCCGCTTACGATGGCCGAAACCGAGGTGCCCCAGCTCTTGTCGTGCAAACGGCTGTTAAGCGCGCGGAACACGATGGCTGCGGCAAACGGCAACACGAAGGCCATGTTAAAGCAGTTAGCGCCAAAGGACAGGATGCCGCCGTCGCCAAACAGCAGCGCTTGCAGCGCCAGCGCGACCGAAACCGCGATAGCCGCGGCCTCGGGGCCCAGCAGCAGCGCGATGAGTGCGCCACCAACGGCGTGGCCAGTGGTGCCGCCGGGCAGCGGCACGTTGAACATCATAAGCAAGAAGGAAAATGCGGCGCAGATGCCCAGGAAAGCCATGTGCTCGCGATCGAGCGTGGCGCGCACCTTCTTGATACAGTGAACCCAGACGGGCACCATTGCCACCGCCATGACTGCATCGGTCTGCGGGGACAGATAATTATCTGGAATGTGCATGTACGCCTCCCGGTTATCGGCGCACGGAATTGCAACGCCGCTTGAATCACCTTTCCAGTGTTACGTAATGTCAGATTCGTAACACGCCGCGGGCTATCATAGCAAAACGGCGCACTGCCGACAAAGCAGCACGCCGTTATGTAATGCGCGTGTCATATATGCAGGCTCAACGGTGCCTTATACCGAAAACAGCAGTCACGTAAGACTCGGCGGCAGCCGACGCTGGCCTATATCCGGCGCAGGACCTAGCCGCGGACCTCGCCGTTTACGCCCTTGCACACCTTGGTAACGATCTTCTGGTGCGCCTTTTCGACCTCTTCGCTGGTAAGCGTGTGGTCGTCGGAGCGATACGTAAGCGCAAAGGCCATGGACTTCTTGCCCGCTCCGATGCGGATGGGATCGCGGTAGACGTCGAACAGACGCACATCCTCGAGCAGCTTGCCTCCGGCGCTGGTAATACGGCGCTCAAGATCCTCGCAGGTCACAGTGTTGTCGACCACGATAGCAAGGTCGTGCTCAACGGCCGGGTACTGCGAGAACTCACGGTAGTTCTCCTGGTTGCGGGCGCCCTTGATCAGCTTGTCCAGGTCGAGCTCAAAGGCAACGACAACCTCGTCAATGCCCATAGCCTCGCGCGCCTCGGGGTGAATCTCGCCAACCCAGCCCAGCACGGTACCGCCGGACAGAACCTCGGCGGCGCGACCCGGCTGCAAGAAGGCATAGCCCTCGCCCTCGACGGGACGGAAGCGAACCTTCTCGATGCGCAGCTGAGCAAGCAGCTCCTCGACAATGCCCTTGCCAAAGAAGAAGCGCAGCTTACGGTACTTCATGTTCCAGGACTGCTCGCTCCACTGGCCCGAGAGCACGCCCGCCACGGACTTGGTCTCCTTGGGCAGGCTGGCGTTCTCGCGGCCATGGAACAGGCTGCCGACCTCGTACAGGTGCACGTTGGGCGTGCCGTGGGCCTCGTTGTAGGCCACAGACTGCAGCAGACCCGGCAGCAGCGAGCGGCGCATCTCGGTCTGCTCGGCCACCAGCGGGTTCATGAGAACCACGGGGCAGCCGCGGCCCTCGGTGGACATACCAATCTTCTCCAGGTCGCCCGGGGCGGCAAAGCCAAAGGTCGTGGTCTCGTTGAGGCCGCAGGCGCGCAGGATCTCGCCGACCTTACGGGTGAGCTTCTGCTCGCGGGTCAGGCCGCCGATGTGGTTCTTGGCAGCCGGGATGGTCGCCGTAACGCGGCCCATGCCCCATAGGCGCAGGACCTCCTCGATCAGGTCGATCTCACGCGGCAGGTCGGGACGGAAGCTCGGCGGGGTGACCATGAAGTCCTCGCCGTCGCGCTCGACGGTGCAGCCCAGGCGGGTGAGCGAACGCTCGATAAAGTCGGGCTCGATGTCGGCACCGCAGATGGCACGCACGCGGGCCAGGCGCAGCTTAATGCTGTCGATGGTCTTGGGCGCGGGGAACACGTCCACATAGCCGGGAGCAACCTCGCCGCCGGCGATCTCCTCGATCAGCGCGCAGGTAACGTTGGCAACATCCACGCAGCCGGTCTCGTCAACCTGGCGCTCAAAGCGAATGGAGGCATCGGAGATCAGCGACAGGTCGCGGCTGGTGTGCGAGGTGCGACCGGCGTTGAAGCAGGCGCTCTCGACCATCACGTCGACGGTGTCGTCCTCGATCTCGGAATCCATGCCGCCCATAACGCCGGCCAGCGCCACGGGGCGCTCACCGTCGGTGATAAGGCCCATGCCGGCGTCGAGCGTGCGCTCCTCGCCGTCGAGCGGAATGTCGATGGCGGCGTCCGGCGTATGGACCGGCGCACTGCGGCGCGGCACATGGGTGCGCTGCGGCGGAAGGTCCTCTTCCTCCACTGGCTCATAGGGCACGCGCTCGTGCGAGCGCACGGCCTCGATCACGGCGGCAGGCGTCAAGCGGAACGCCATCATCAAAAATGCGACGAACATCACGACGAGCAGGATCATTGCCAGCACCTTTTTCACCAGCAGCACCAGCATGATCGCAAGCGACGCGGACACCGCGCCGCCGGACTCGAGCGCGTTGCCACTCGTCCACAGAAGCTTCAAGATGCCATCCATGTTGACATACTCCTCCTTGCAGAGGGCGATGTGCATGATCGCGCCGAACACGACCGGCAGCAGCGCCGTGCCGACAAGGCAGGAC
>USEF01000113.1 GCA_900553475.1 uncultured Collinsella sp.
CCGCCGCTCAGGCCGATTCCATCATCGCCGACGCTCAGCAGCAGGCCCTCACCATTGCCGGTGAGCAGGAGATCGTCCGCCTTGCGCAGCAGCAGGCCGACGACATCCGCGATCGTGCCCAGCAGTACGAGCGCGAGACGCGTTATGCTGCCGAGGACTACGCGGAGCAGGTCTTTACGCACCTGGAGGAGAACCTCAAGAGCCTGACTGGCACCGTTACCCGTTGCCGTCAGCAGCTCAACGAGGGTGCCGCCCAACAGAATGGTCAGTGGTAATGGCTGAGTTCCCGAGCGTTACCGTCGATCTTTCCGAGCAGCTCGAGTTTCCTGGAGATTCGTATCCGCTGACCGGTAAGGTCGATGTCGCCACCTACACGGTGGGCGAGAAGGAGTACCAGCTTCAGGACGGCATCGACTACGACGTTGTCTTTACCAATGCCGGTACCGGTGTCTTGCTCACGGGCATGGTCCGCGCGCACGCCACCGGCGAGTGCGACCGTTGCCTGGAGCCCGCCTCGTTTGATATCGCCGGCGAGATCGAGGAGTTCTACCTCTTTGAGGAGCCCGAGGATCCCGAGGCCTACGAGGACGGCTACGAGCTCCTGTGTGAGGACCGCATCGTCGATCTGGGTGAGCCCATCAACGACGCGGTCGTCATGGACACGCCGTTTGTGGTGCTCTGCAAGCCCGATTGCCGCGGTCTGTGCCCCACATGCGGTTGCAATCTCAACGTCGAGCAATGCGATTGCGCCGCCCAGGCAGAGGCAGAATGGGCCGCTGCCACGGAAAATCCATTTGCAGCATTGAAGAATCTCAAGCTTGATGAGTAAAACTGTGGTAGTATCGCTACTTGCGCGTAATCGCCACACTGGATAGTTCATAAGGAAGGTCACTATGCCCGTACCTAAACAAAAGCAGGGTCGTATCCGCACTCACACCCGCCGTTCCGCCAACATGAAGATCTCGGCTGCGGCTCAGTCCACGTGCCCCCGTTGCGGCGCTGTCAAGCTTCCGCACCACGTGTGCCCCAGCTGCGGTTTCTACAAGGACCGCGAGGTTATCGTTACCGAGTAACGGTATACTCTGGATGCGATGCCGTTCCAAATGGAACCACAATGGCCGGCTCAATGAGTCGGCCATTTTTGTATAAGGAGCATGTATATGAGTAACGTTCGCGTTTGTGTAGACGTTATGGGCGGAGACGAGAAACCTCAGGTTGTTCTCGATGGTATCGAGGCTGCGCTTGCCGCCGATCCCGATATCGAGGTCTTGGCAGCTGGCCCCGCCGAAATCGTCAATCCCTTTGCAGCTTCCCATGCACGTGTTGAGGCCCTTGAGGCACCTGACGTTATCGCCATGGATGACGATCCCATTCGCGCCGTGATGACCAAGCGTAAGTCGTCGATCGTGCTTTCTTGCCGCGCCATTAAGAAGGGCAACGCGGATGCGTTCTTCTCCGCCGGCTCGACCGGTGCCATGACCGCCGCTGCCACCGCCTACGTGACGCCGTTTAGGTATCAGGCCGAAGGCAAGAAGCAGCCGGTGCGCCCCTGTCTGACCAATGCACTGCCCAATCGCGCCGGCGGTCTGACGGTGCTGTGCGACATGGGTGCCAACCCCGATGTCGAGGTTGACGATATGGTGCGTTTTGCCCAGATGGGCAGCGCCTATGCCCGCGTCGTCCTGGGCATCGAGCATCCTCACGTGGGCCTGCTCGCCAACGGCACCGAGGACGAGAAGGGCTCCAACTTTACCAAGGCCTGTTTCCCTGCTATGAAGGCCGCCGTTCCCGGCTTTGTTGGTAACTGCGAGGGCACCGACCTCACCTCAGGTAACTTCGATGTCATCGTTGCCGATGGCATGTCGGGCAATATTGCGCTCAAGGCCACCGAGGGCGCTGCCAAGTTTTTGCTGCAGGAGCTCAAGGGCGCCTTTATGGCCTCGCTCGGCACCAAGATCGCCGCGCTGCTCATTAAAAAGCAGATGCGCGAGATCAAGGCCAAGCTCTCTGGCGACGCCAAGGGCGGCGCGATTCTTCTGGGCCTGCGCGGCGTGGTCCTGATCGGCCATGGTGCCACCTCAGTCGAGGCTGTCAAAAACGGTACGCTCGCGGCGGCCGAAGCCGTGCGCGCCGGGCTGGTCGAGAATGTCGCCAACTCTATGGATGGTATCGTTTTATAAGAGCGAGTTAGAGCGCTGTTATGTGCTTCGCGGTGCACGCCGTGGGGTAGAATCAGAACCGTGTCTTGGTACCGCCCGGGCGGTACCATTCTTTTGGTATTCATGCACTATGAGAGGAAGCGCTATGGACCGCTCCGAAATCTTCGACAAGATCGCCGAGGTCGCTGCTGACGTTCTGGGCGTCGATGTTGCCGAAATTAGCGAGGAGACCACCTTTGACGACCTCGATGCCAACTCGCTCGAGCGCCTGCAGCTGGTTACGGCTATCGAGGACGAGTTCAACCTCGAGATCGATGACGAGACCCTGCTCTCGCTCAACTCTGTCGCCGACGCCGTCGACGCTATCGAAGCTGCCAAGGAGGCCTAAGTCTTGGCTTTATCCGACCGACTTACGCGCGCCCAGGAAATCCTGGGCCACGAGTTCAACAATAAGGTGCTGCTGCGCGCGGCCCTTACGCATCCCTCGGCAGTCGAGGGACAGCCGGTTTCTGCCAGCTATGAGCGCCTTGAGTTCTTGGGCGATTCCATTTTGGGCGCTGTGGTCGCACGCTCCCTGTTTGAGTCCTATCCGGAGTTTGACGAGGGCAAGCTCACGCGCCTGAAGGTGTCGCTTGTCTCGGGTGCTACGCTGTCCGAGGTTTCTCACGAGCTGGGCATCGACGACATCATCATCTTTGGTGCCTCTGAGACCGGTACTGGTGCGCGCGGCCTGCATTCGGCCCTCGAGAACGTCTATGAGTCGCTCGTGGGTGCGCTGTACCTGGATGCCGGCTGGGATGCGGCGGCGGAGTTCATTCACCGTACGCTTAAGCCGCATTTGGCTTCCG
Organism: uncultured Collinsella sp.; assembly: GCA_900553475.1. Classification (GTDB taxonomy): domain Bacteria; phylum Actinomycetota; class Coriobacteriia; order Coriobacteriales; family Coriobacteriaceae; genus Collinsella. Next base: position 3,008 of record USEF01000113.1, read on the forward strand.
AGCGTGCCGAGCATCCTGCGAACCCCAAGTCGTTTTTGCAGGAGTGCGTGCAGGCCGACGGTCACGAGCCCCCAGCGTATAAGCTCGTTGGCTCCGAGGGCCCGGCGCATGCGCCCACCTTTACCGCCGTGGTGTTGATCGATGGTATTCGTCAGGGTCGCGGCTCCTCAAAGAAGGAAGCCGAGGGAGCCGCCGCGCTCGAAGCGCTCGACCGCATGGGTTACACCACCAACGGCGTGATTCTGAACAAGAAGCACGTGTAAGCGAGGAACCGTGTATCTCAAGTCCCTCACGCTCAAAGGGTTCAAGTCGTTTGCCGACCGCGCCCATATGACGTTTGAGCCGGGCCTGACCGTCATCGTCGGTCCCAACGGCTCGGGAAAATCGAACATCTCTGACTCCATCCTGTGGGTTCTGGGCGAGCAGAGCGCCAAGCAGCTGCGCGGCCAGGCCATGGAGGATGTCATCTTCTCGGGCTCGTCGGCTCGCAAGCCGGTGGGTGTCGCCGAGGTCACGCTGGTGCTCGATAACTCGGACCATATGCTGCCCGTCGATTTTGACGAGGTTGCCATCACCCGTCGTATGTATCGCTCGGGCGAAAGCGAGTACCTCATCAACTCGAGTCCGTGCCGCCTGATGGACATTCAGGACATCCTGCACGATTCGGGCCTGGGCAAGGATACGCATTCCATCATCAGCCAGGGCAAGCTCGACGCCATTTTGCAGAGCCGCCCCGAGGAGCGTCGCGCCCTCATCGAGGAGGCCGCCGGCATCTCCAAGCACAAGCGCCGCAAGGAGCGCGCGCTCAAAAAGATTAAGTCGATGGACGAGCACCTGACGCGTGCCCGCGACATCAATAAGGAAATCGCCCGTCAGCTGCGACCGCTGGAGCGTCAGGTCGATCGCGCACGCAAGTACAAAGAGCTGTCCTCTCGCGCGAACGAGCTTACGCAGATGCTGGCCGTCGACGAGCTGCGTTCGCTGCAGTCGCAGTGGAACGATCTGGAGAGCCGCTCCAAGGAAGGTGCCGCCGAGCTGGAGCTTGCGCAGTACCGCATGGGCGAAAAGGAGCGCGAGCTCGAGAAGCTCCAGGTTATGCTCGAGGAAAAAGGCTTGTTTGTGGGCGACCTGGGCGAGCAGCGCCGCCATATGCAAGATGTGGTCGGCCGCATTAACTCCGACATGCGCCTGCTCGAGGAAAAGGGTCACAACATGGTGTCGCGCCTGTCTGATATGCGCGGGCAGATTTCGAGCTCCGAGCATCAGCGTCGTCGCGTGGTCGAGGAGCTTGAGGACGCGCGTGCGCAGCTTGAGGAAGTGACCGGTGCGCATATGCAGGCCCAGGAGGACGTTGACGCCGCTGGTCCTGCCGCCGCTGAGCTCCACGAGCGGCGCGTGGCGCTCGACAATCAGATTTCGCAGCTTACGCGTGAGCATCGCGATGTTCAGCGCGTAGCCGATAACGCCGCGCTCGAGCTCGCCAAGGTGAAGGACTCGCTGAGCAATGCCGAGGTCGAGGACAACATGTATGCCTCGCGCCTGGAGCAGATTGACGAGCAGCTCGAGGAGGTCATGGCCTCGCTCGAGAGCCGTCGTGACCGCGCCGAGGAGCTTGAAGGCGCTCTTGAGGAAGCGCGCCAGGCCCAGGCCGATGCGCGTGAGGCCACCGAGGTCGCCCGTGCAGCCCTGAAGGACTTGCGTAATCGTGAGAGTGAGGCGCGCAACAAGCTGTCCGAGGTGCGCTCGGAGCTTGCCAGCCAAAAGAAACTCGATGCCCGCATGGCCGACAGCTCGCCGCTCGTGAGCCGTCTGGTGGGTGCGCTGGGCGACGATGTCTTGGGTCGTCTGGGCGACGTGCTGGAGGCCCCGCGCGAGCTTGAGGGCCTGGTCGAGCAGCTGCTTGCCGGCGACATCGATGCCCTACTGTTTGATGACGCAGCCACGCTTGAGCGTGCCGGTCGTGCGGCTCTGGACCAAAAGAAGGCCTCGGGCGAGGCACTGCTGATGGCGCGCGACGTGAGCGGCGGTGCTGCTGCTAAGGGCGCTGCCGGTTCGCGTCTGGTCGATCGTCTGTCCGTTCGTGCCGGTTATGGCCCGATTGTCGAGGCCCTGCTCGGCGGCTATTACGTGGTCGACGATTTGGCTGCCGCCCTGGCCGCGCCCGTCGTTGGCGGTGTGACCTACGTGACGCCCGATGGCGCTCGGGTGAGCTGTGGCGGCCTGGTGCGCGTGGGGCTCGATGCCGGCGAGGCTTCGGGTGCCTTGGAGCGCAAGCGTCGTATCCGTGAGCTGGAGGGCCTGGAGCCCGATCTGGCTGCCGTGTTTGAGCATGTGTCGGATCAGGTCGTCGAGGCCAATGCGGCCGTCGAGGGGGCGCGTGCTGCCGAGGGCGATGCCGCCGGCGAGATTGCTCGTCTTGAGGGCGAGCGCCGCTCGCTGCTCTCCGAGATCGGCCGCTTGGAGCAAAGCGCCAACAATGCCGAGGTCGAGCGCGTA
>USEF01000114.1 GCA_900553475.1 uncultured Collinsella sp.
GCGGCTGCGGCGCACGGCCTTGGCAACGGCCTCGACGGCCTCGTCCTGACCGATGATGCGCGTCTTGAGCACGCTTTCGGCCTGCAGCAGGCGGCGGCTCTCGCTCTCGGTGAGCGAGGACACCGGCACGCCCGAGGTCACGGACACGATGTCGGCAATCTGGGAGACATCGATGGTGAGCGGGCTGGCGTCGAGCTCGGCCGTCCAGGCAGCCTTGGCCTCGGCGAGCTCAATCTCGGCAGCCTTTTGCTGCTCGGTGATCTCGGCGGCCTTGTTCATGTCGTCGCTCTCGGTGGCCTCCTGCGCGGCGGCCTTAAGCTCCTCCACGCGATGCTCGGCCTCGCGCACCGGCTCGGGCGCGCGGTTGGCGGCGATGCGGGCGCGGGCGCCGGCCTCGTCAATGAGGTCGATGGCCTTATCGGGCAGGAAGCGATCCTGGATGTAGCGGTCGGAGAGGTTCGCGGCGGCCTCGATAGCACCCTGCGTATAGCGCACATGGTGGTGCTCCTCGTAGCGCGGCTTAAGCGCGGTCAGGATCTTGACCGTGTCCTCGACGCTCGGCTCCTCGACATCGATGGTCTGGAAGCGACGCTCGAAGGCCGGGTCCTTGGTGAGGTACTTGCGGAATTCCTCGGCCGTGGTGGCGCCGATAATCTGGAAGGCACCGCGCGCGAGCACGGGCTTGAGCATGGAGCTCGCGTCGATGGAGCCCTCGGCAGAGCCGGCACCGATGATGGTGTGCATCTCGTCAATAAACAGGATGACGTCGTCAGCTTCGGTGGCCTCCTGGATCACGTTCTTGAGGCGCTCCTCAAACTCACCGCGATACTTGGCGCCCGCAACGAGGCCCGGCAGGTCGAGCGTCCAGATGTTCTGGTTCATAAGGTTCTCGGGCACGTTGCCAGCTGCAATCTGCTGAGCCAGACCCTCGACGATGGCCGTCTTGCCCACGCCGGGGTCGCCCAAGATAAGCGGATTGTTCTTGGTGCGACGCGAAAGGATCTCCATCATACGCTGGACTTCCTTTTCGCGACCAATTACAGGGTCGAGCTCGCCGTCGCGCGCCTTCTGCGTAAGGTTGGTGGCGAACTGCTTAAGCGTATCGGTGCCGCTCCCCTTTTGCTGCGACGCGTCCGAGCCGCTAAAGAACGGCAGGCCCGCACCGGGACGCCCGGCACCGGCGCCGGCGAGCGGACGCTTCTTGTCCTGGTCCTTGGCAGTAAGTTTCTCGATAGCCTTTTTGATGGAGGCGGACGACACACCCAGGCGCATGAGGATGTCCATGGCCATGCCGTTACCCTCTTCGACGATGCCAATCAGCAAGTGCTCGGTCGACACGTAGGTCTGGTTGTTCTCACGTGCCACGCGGAAGGAGCGCTCCATCACGCTAATGACGAGCGGCGTAAAGGCAAGCTTGGCAGCCTCGGTCTCCTCGCTGGGCTCGGGAACCGTGGTCTGGACCTCCTTGAGGGTGTCCATGATGTCGTCGTAGGAGATATCAAGCGAGCGCAGCGCCTCGGCAGCGATGCCCTCGTCCTCCTTGGCGAGTGCGAGCAGCAGGTGCTCGGTGCCCACCTTATTTGAGTGCAGATCGAGCGCCTCCTGTTTGGCCATCGACATGACCTTGCGCGCTCGATCGGTAAATCTATCTAACATGCTCGTTTCCTTACATGAGTTCATCGAAATCAAAACGCCCGCCCGTCGGCGGCGCTTTTGTCTCTTTACCCACAGGTTATCTATGTTAACAGCTGGAGGAATATCTATAAACCCGGCTCACATGAATGCAGGTTATGACCGCATCGCGGGACTCACCGCGCGATGCGCGACAGGCGCCCCGCAAGAGAAACCCTAGGCGTCTTTCACCACGTCGGGACTCGTCGCACGCGATGCGCGATAGGCATCGGCCTCCTTGGAGACGCGTTCGAGCAGCTCGGATGTATCGACGCCCTCGACTTGCGCGACCGTTTCCACCGTCTGCATGGCGACCGCCCTCAGGTACGCGCACGCGCTGTCCCCCGGCTGCTCGAGGTCTATCTCCTCGCCGCCCTCCCGGGCAAAGCCGACCGCCATCACAAAGCCCATGATGCCCGAGACCAGAAAGCCCACCGCAAAGCTCGAATCTGCCTTGAGCTCTTCTCCGTCGGGGTGGACGATCTCTCTCACGCGGTCGATGATGATCGTATGGATGCCCTGCACGACCTGCTCGGCGGCACCCGCCCTCATGGTGATGACGATGCGCCGCAGCAGGCAGCGGACGTCGCGCCGGTCGAACGCCGAAAGGTCGCCCTCGCTCGAAAAATGCCAGAGGGCATCGGTGATGAGCTCGTTATCCTGCAGCAGCTGGGCTATGGCGATGGCGACGAGTTCATCGAAATCGTGAAAATAGTAGTAAAACGTTCCGCGATTGCACTGGGCGGCGCGGGTCACCTCGCCAACCGACAGCTCGAAGATGCTGTTGTTCTCGATGAGCTCCCAAAACGCCTCGATGATACGGGTGCGTGCATCGGGCGCATCGGCGTCCTTACGCGGTCTCGCCATGCGCCTCACCGCACCCCTGCGCCTTGGCGTTCATGATGAGCATCTGAAGACGGTTCTCCACGTTGGCGAAGCTCACGTCGGGATCGTAGTCGAGCGGCAGGAACTGCGCCGTGGGATACTGCTCCTTGAGCGCATGGATGAGCCCGCGCCCCACGACATGGTTGGGCAGACACCCGAACGGCTGCAGGATCACGAAGTTGCGGCAGCCGCGCTTGGCGTGCTCGAGAATCTCCGCCGGAATCAGCACGCCCTCGCCCGCATCGAACGTATGGTGCAGGATCTTATCGCTCGCGCGCACGAGCTCGGGCATGCGCGTCGGCGGCTCGTAGAGCGGGCTCGCCGCGCCCAGGCGGTCGCAACGGTCGTGCGCGAGCTCGAACAGGTTGTCCGCCGTGGCGTACCAGGCCTTTTCGGGCAGCGACAGGTCGACGTGGAACTCGCGCGACTGCGCATGCTTGTAGAAATAGGTCTTGCGGATCACGTCGGTCATGCGCGCCTCGATGACCTCGAGCCCGTTGTCCTCGAGGTAGCGCTCGATCTCGTGGTTGGCGCCGAGATGGAAATTGAGCAGGTACTCGCCCACGATGAGAACGGTCGGATGCGGGTTCGAGCGGTCGTACGGAACGGCGTCCATGATCGCAAGCGCGCGTTTGAAGCCCGTCGCCTGGCCTCTCAGCCCGGAGCGCTCCATGCCCTCGATAACCTCATCGAGCGCGCGGTCGAACGCAGCGTCCGCCGCGCCCTTCTCGAGCTCGTAGGGACGGATGCGCCTAAGCATGGCCTCGAGGGCATCGATCATGGGAAGACCGTAGGCGATCTGGATGCTCGGGCCAAGGCCGAGCTTGAAGCCCGGATGCGCATTGTGGGCATCGACGTCGTCGTTGGTGAGCACCGGGACATAGTCGTATCCCGCGTCGTCGAGCGCGCGGCGCAGCAGGGGCATGTAGTGCGTCAGGCGGCAGTCGCCGATATACTTGCCAGTCACCACGGCGACGTCGTGCGGGTCGTACTTACCGCTCTCGAGTGCCGCGAGCGCCTCGCCGATCACGATTTGCGCGGGGAAGCAGATGTCGTTGTGCACATAGCGTTTGCCCAGGCGGATGGCATCCTCGCGCCCGATATCAAGGGCCTCGGCGCGCACGCCCTGATTGCGCATCGCCGCGGTCATGAGCCTGCAGAACGCATGGGAGGTGTTGGGGACCAGCGCGATCTTGTCGTGCCGGTCGCGCTTGGTGTACTTGACCTTATACGGGTCGTCGAGCGGATGGACCGCGTGCACCCGGGCGCCCTCGGCACGCTCCTCCGCGCGACGACGGTTGACCGACTCGATAAACGAACGCACGCGAATGCCCATGGGACCGGCGACGTCGCTCTCATCGAGCTTGATCATCATCGGAACCTTGGAGCCCATCTCGCCCATCATGCGCGCGATCTCGTCGGTGAGATACGCATCGTGGCCGCAGCCGAAGCTGCCCATCTGCACGAGCTCGAGCTCGGGCGTCGATGCGACGATGACCGCGCACGACAGCATGCGCGCATGGTAGTTGTTCACGATGTCGATGCGGCTGTTGGAAAGATCGACGTTGCAGACCCCCGGCACCGCATCGGGCGTCAGCACGGGGATGCCGCGCTCAGAGAAGAGCTTGGGCAGCCCGTGGTTGACCAGCGGGTCGTTGTGGTACGGGCGCGAAGCGATCACCACCGCGTAGCCGCCGTCCTCGTGCACGTTCTCGAGCACCTGCCTGCCGCGCAGCTGCAGCTGGTTCTCAAACGTCTCCTGCGCGCGGTCCGCCTGCTCGGTCGCCTTGGCAACCAGGTCGGCATCGATATCGAAGGTCTCCTTGCACCACGCCTTGAGCTGGCGGTTTCGGTCGCCCTCGTCGTACCAGTGGAACAGCGGCGTATCGAACGGAACGCCGAAACGCTCCTCCGGGTTATCGGAATTGCGCATCACGTAGGGGTATCCCTTTACGACGGCGCACATCCACTCGCTGGTAGAGGCGGTGTTTTCGGTGGGCACCGTCGTGATGATGGGCATGAAGATGCGGTCGACGCCGGCGTCGACGAGATTGCGGATGTGCCCGTGGACGAGCTTGGCCGGGAAGCACACGGTGTCGGATGTGACGTGCGCCAGACCGCGCTCGTACATCGCCTTGGTGCTGCGTCCCGAGACGCGCACCTTAAAGCCGAGCGTGCTGAAGAACGTCGACCAGAACGGCATGGTGTCCCAGAACTCGAGCACACGGGGAATGCCGATCGTGACATCGCGCCCCCCGCTGACGGGAACCGTGGGGTACGACTCGAACAGCAGCTTCTCGCGGTCGACAAAGAGATTGGGGGCAGCCGCGGTCCGGTCGCGCCCCGTGCCGGGTGCCTGTGCCTCGCAAGCACCCTGCGGACGCAGCTCCTCCGCCGCGGGAACCTCGCGCACGAGCTCATCCCATGAGATGGCGCCGCCGCGCGGGCAGCGATTGCCCGTGACGTAAAGCGAGCCGTCGCCAAATGCCACGACCGCGCGCTGGCAGCGGTTGTTGCACCGACGGCAGGTAACGCCGCCGAACTCGCGATGCTCGAAGCGCTCCACGGCATCGAGCCCGATAAACGACGTGCCAGCGTCGCCCTTGCGGCATTCCTCGCGCGCGAGCAGGGCGATACCGATAGCGCCCATCAGCCCCGGGTGGGGCGCACGCGTGACGGGTTTGCCCAGATACTGCTCGAATGCGCGCAGCACCGCGTCGTTTCGGAACGTGCCGCCCTGGACGACGACTTTGTCGCCCAGACGGTTGAGATTTGAAACGCGAATGACCTTGGTGAACACGTTCTCGATAATCGAACGGCAGAGACCGGCCATGATGTCGCCCGGACCCTTACCGCGCCGCTGCTCGGAAACGACGCTGCTGTTCATGAACACCGTGCAGCGGCTGCCAAGGTC
>USEF01000115.1 GCA_900553475.1 uncultured Collinsella sp.
GCGCACGACGGGGCAATTCATGATCGAGGACGTTTTCCGGGGAAGCCCCAAGGGGACCGGTGAGAGCAATGAGGCAGGGCGCTACAGGTACTCGATTTGAGCGCCCTCGGTGTCGCACGTCAGAATGTGCGTGTCACACTTGGGGAACTGTTCACGCAGTTTGACCTGTAGGAACTTTGCCACGATGGTGTCGTCAGTCACGGCCATGAGGGTCGAGCCCGAACCACTGATCCAGATGGTCTTAGCGCCGCCGTTAAGGCAGGTGTCGCGCACGGCGTTGTAGTCGGGGATGAGGCGACGGCGATACGGCTCTTGGATGCGGTCGTCGTTGGCGGCGGCAATCAGATCCAGGTCGCCGGTCTCCAGGCCGCGCGTCATGCCGGCGATGCGGCCCATTTGCCATACGGCGGTGGAGAGTGGAATCTCCTGCGGCACAACCTTGCGCGCCTCGCTCGTATGTACCTCGTAGGGCGGAATCACGGTAATAAAACGCAAGCGATCGCTCACCTCGTAGCGCAGGCACTGGGGGAGCGAATCGGTCGGCGTAAAGGAGCAGACGGCGCCGCCCAGGATGGCGGGGGCGACGTTATCGGGATGGCCCTCGACCTCGGTGGCAATGCGGACGAGCTCGGCGCGGTCGACGGTGTGGCCTGTCAGCGCGGCGGCGGCCATAATGCCGGCGACGACGCAGGTTGAGCTGGAGCCCAGGCCGCGGGCGACGGGAACGTCAGTCTGAATGTCGATGGCGACGGGGAAGGCCGGCTCGCCCCATGCGGCCAGTGCGTCGACAAAGCTCACGTAGACTAGGTTGTTCTCGTTTTGAAACTCCTCGGGGCAGCCCGTGATGGTGAGCTTGTCGGCGCGCTCGAAGGTGAAGTGCGAGTAGAGGCTGACGGCCATGCCGAGGGTGTCGTAGCCGATGCCTAGGTTGGCGCTCGTTGCTGGGACGGTGATTTTGATCATGTGAGTCCTCCTGGCGTGCCTGGCTGTTTAGTTCGCTGCTCGGGCAGTCCTGCGCAAGACGGAAAGCACATTAAGTGCTTTCCTTTGCGTGCGGAACTCGCGACGAACTAAACAGCCAGGCACGCTGTGCGCGTTCGTCATCATCCCGGGGATTATCTGATAAAAGAAGGTGCGCCGGCTTTCGCCGGCGCTTAATAAGGAATCTAGTTGGTGCTCATTCGTTTTGCTGCAGACTCGACGTAGCTTGCCATCTCATCGACGTCGCAGACGTCTTCGAAACGGACGGGTTTGGATTCGAGTTCGGCGAGCTGGGTCGGGGCGACCGTGTTGGTGGCCTGCTCGAGCACACGCATAGCCTCAAAATCATCCTCGGGAACGTCGAGCCCCAGGGCGTCGCAGCAGGCGCGTGGGAACTTGTAGGGGCTGGCGGTCGAAAGCAGCACGCGGGCCTTGGCGCCCTCGGCGGAAGCGACCTGCTCAAAGACGTGGTAGCCGCAAGCGGTGTGCGGGTCGATCACGTAGCCGTTCGCGTCCCAGCAGCTCTTGATGGCAGCGCGGACCTCGTCCTCGCTGGCCCAACCGCAGCCAAAGACGCTCTGAATCTTTGCCAGCAGTTCGGCGGGTACCTCGTAGCGGCCGGTCTGGGCAAGCTGCTCCATAAGGCCGGCAACGAGCTCACAGTCGCCGTCGGACAGGAAGTAGAGCATGCGCTCCAGGTTGGAGCTAATAAGGATGTCCATCGACGGCGAGATGGTCGTGAAGAACGGACGGTTGCGGTCGTAGACGCCGGTGGTCAGGAAGTCGGCGAGCACGTTGTTCTTGTCGCTGGCCACGACGAGTTTGGCGACGGGCAGACCCATGCGCTTGGCATAGTAGCCGGCCAGGATATCGCCAAAGTTGCCGGTCGGCACGCAGAACTCCACGGCATCGCCGGCCTTGATGGCGCCGGCGCGCAGTAGCTGCGCATAGGCGGCAAAGTAGTAGACAACCTGCGGCACCAGGCGGCCGACGTTGATGGAGTTGGCGCTCGAGAGCACCGTGCCGGCGGCCTCCAAGCGCTCGGCAAGTTCCTTATCGGCAAAGATGCGCTTGACGGCACTCTGGGCGTCGTCGAAGTTGCCGCGGATACCGCAGACGGCGACGTTATCGCCCTCCTGAGTGGACATCTGCAGGTTCTGGACGCGGCTGACCTTGCCCTCGGGATAAAAGACAGTGATGCCCGTGCCCGGAGCGTCGGCAAAGCCGGCGAGTGCTGCCTTGCCCGTGTCGCCCGACGTGGCGGTGACGATCATGATGCGCTCGGCGCCGCCGTCCTTGGCGGAGGTGCGGGCCATAAGGCGGGGGAGCATCTGCAGGGCAACGTCCTTGAAGGCGCTCGTGGGGCCGCCAAAGAGTTCCATCACATAGGTCTGAGGGGCGTCAGCGCCCGGCGCAGCGTCGAGTTTGACGAGCGGCGTAACCTCTTCGCTCGCGAACGTGCCGCGGTATGCCTCGTCGACACACGCCGAAATTTCTTCGGCCGTGTAATCATTCAGTAACATTCCCAACACATCTTGAGCGATTTCAAAGTACGATTTATCTGCAAGCGAGCTGATATCGACCTGCTGGGTGCCGAGCTCGTCCGAGACAAACAAACCCCCGTCGGGAGCGATGCCGGTGCGGATTGCCACCTTACTTGAGCACGATAAAGTGCGTCCTCGTGTACTATGATAAGTTCCCATATAACACTGCTCCTCGGATGCCTTGGTCCCAATCGGTGAAACCATGGTATCAGAGCGCGCAAACAGGTTTGCAGAGGCTTTTAGAAAGGTAACCTCCAGCCCATGATTAAGATTGCCAAGTTTGGCGGCTCGTCTGTCGCCGACGCCGAACACTTTAAGAAGATCAAGGCCATTGTCGATGCCGATCCGGCCCGCCGTTTTGTGGTGGTTTCTGCCTGCGGTCGCCGCTTTAAGGGCGACACCAAGGTGACCGACCTGCTCTACCTGGTTAACGCGCACGTTAAGTACCACGTGTCGTGCGAGGAGCTGCTCGAGGACATTGGGCAGCGCTATTTTGATATCGCTGACGAGCTGGAGCTCACCTATCCCATCCGCGAGGAGTTCGCGGCCTTTGCCGAGCGCGCCCGCTCGGGCGGCTACTCCACCGAGGAGCTCGTGAGTCGTGGCGAGTACTTCACCGCTCGCCTGATGGCCGAGTATCTGGGCCTGCCGTTCCTGGACGCCGCGACGGTCGTGGCGTTCCATCACGACGGTACGCTCAGCATGAACCGCACCTCCGAGCTGGTGCAGGAGTACGGTCAGCAGGGCGGCTTTGTCATGCCCGGTTTCTACGGCGCGACGCGTGAGGGTCAAATCAAGCTGCTCGACCGTGGCGGCGGCGATATCTCGGGCTCGATCCTGGCCAAGTGCCTGGGCGCCGACCTGTACGAGAACTGGACCGACGTCTCGGGCTTCTATTCTGCCGATCCGCGCATCGTGCCCGAGGCTCAGCCCATCGCCCGCGTTACCTACGAGGAGCTGCGCGAGCTTTCGTACATGGGTGCAAGCGTCCTGCACGAGGAGGCCGTGTTCCCCGTACGCGAGGCGGGGATTCCGCTAGTCATCAAGAACACCAATGCGCCGCAGGACCCCGGCACCATCATTAGCGAGACGGCTGACGAGGGCGAGGCAGAGCCCATTATTACCGGCGTGACCGGCAAGCGCGGTTTTGTCGCCATCAACGTGGCCCGCGACCGCACCAAGCCCCGCGTTGGCTTTATGCGCCGTGCGCTTTCGGTCTTCGAACGCTATGACGTTTCCGTCGAGCACATGCCCACCGGTGTCGACCGCTTTGGCGCCGTGGTGCAGGAGCGGGACGTGCACGACTCGCTGTATTCGCTTGTGGGCGACATTCAGCAGGAGGTCGAGCCGCTTGAGATCGAGGTCGTTGAGGGTCTGGCGCTTATCGCGACCGTCGGTCGTAACCTGCGCGGCCGTGCAGGCATCTCGGGCCATCTGTTTGGCATGCTCGGCCAGGCCGGCGTGAGCGTGCGCATGATTTCGCAGAGCTGCGACGAGATCAACATCATTATCGGTGTCGAGGAGAAGGACTTCGACCTGGCGATTCAGACCATTTACCGTGCCTTCTCCGACGAAAACGGTATTGTGAAGGTCTCCGACTTGGAGGCTCCCGAGCCGGTCGATCCCGCTCTGGCCGCGCTCCACAAGTAGCTGCTATCTCGGTGGATTTTTGGGATAAGTGCCAAAAATCAACTGCGGGGCGTTTCGTTTCGGTTTCGTTTCGGCGGGGCGGGTTTCGTGCCCGCCCCGTTCTTGTATACACTGGCAACAATTATCGGCCTGCTCGGTGTGCGGGCAAAAGCCACAACCTTAAAAGGGGGAAGCATGAAACAGTACACGGTTGCTATTTTGGGCGCGACGGGAGCCGTGGGCACCCAGATGCTCGAGTGCCTCAATGAGCAGGAGTTTCCGGTTGGCAAGCTCAAACTGCTGGCGAGCGCGCGTTCTGCGGGCAAGACCGTTGAGTTCCGCGGCGAGCAGATCGTGATCGAAGAGGCTTGCCCCGAGGCCTTTGAGGGCTGCGACATCGTACTCGGCGCTGCCGGCGACGATATCGCCAAGGAGCTGCTGCCCGAGGCCGTCAAGCGCGGCGCGGTCGTGGTCGACAACAGCCACGCCTTCCGCATGGATCCCGAGGTGCCACTGGTCGTGCCCGAGATCAATGCCGACGACATCAAGTGGCACCACGGCCTGATCGCCAACCCCAACTGTGCGACCATCATCGGCTTGGTTCCCACGTGGCCGCTGCACCAGCTTGCCGGCGTGAAGCGTATGATCGTCTCGACGTACCAGGCGGCTTCGGGTGCTGGCGCTCCCGGTATGGCCGAGCTTGAGGCCCAGCTGGCCGCCCTGGGCCGTGGCGAAGAGATTCCCGAGCCGCGCGCTTTTGCCGCCCAGTTGGCGAGCAACCTGATTCCGCAGATCGGTGGCGTTAAGGAGGAGGGCTTTACCTCCGAGGAGATGAAGCTGCAAAACGAGGGCCGCAAGATCATGCACCTGCCCGAGCTGCGCGTGAACTGCACCTGCGTACGCGTGCCCGTGCTGCGCTCGCACTCCGAGAGCATTACGCTCGAGTTTGAGCGCGACATCACGGTGGAAGAGGCCCGCGCTGCGCTGGCTGTCGCTCCGGGCGTGAAGCTGGTTGACGACATGGGCGCCGAGGATGCACACGACCGCTTCCCCATGCCGATGGACACCTCCGACCAGGACCTGATTTGGGTCGGTCGCGTACGCCGCGACATCTCGAACCCCGAGGCTGCGCGCGGCATCACCTTCTGGTGCTGCGGCGACCAAATCCGTAAGGGCGCGGCAACCAACGCCGTCCAGATCGCTAAGCTGCTCTGCGAGTAAGTTGACCTGTCCGGCGGGGACCGGGCTTAGTTTTCAGAACGTCCTCGACCATGTGTGGCGCCTTGTCCTGCTCCTTCGGAGCCGCGGAC
>USEF01000116.1 GCA_900553475.1 uncultured Collinsella sp.
TCGCCGCGAAGCGAACGACCGACATTTTGCGCATAGTGGTCACAAAACGCCGAGAGCGCCGCCTCGACCGCCGCCGGCTCGGGACGATCTTTTTGATGGCTGGACAGACAGGCCATCACCACGTCGAACAGCTGGGCATCGACAAACGCCAGCGCATCGCGTAGCTCTTCGGAATCCGGCTCAAGCCCTAGCTGCTGGGCCTGCTCGGCCGCGGCGAGCGCCACGTCGGGCTCACGACGAAGCAGCTGAGTCAAATCACAACCGGGCGCATGGGCACCAATGGGATAGTCGGGCCGCGTGTCCATCTTGAGACGGTAGGGGCTCGCGATGTCGCGCGTCTTTTTGCGCGAACCCGAGGTGCCCGAAGTGCTCGGCGCGGCTTCGTATGGCACGACGCCGGCAATGAGCTCGTAAACCGTGCTTGCCGCGGCATAAACGTCAATCGCCGGCGACATACGCAAAGCGCGCAGGTCGGGAATATCGTCGGTGAGCATCTCGGGCGGGGCATAGGCAACCGTCGCGCGACGCAGCGTGGCATAACGCTCCGTAAACGACGCCTTGCCGCCGGTACCGGCCACAGGCTCAAGCGCCAGCGACGAGCCAAAGTCGATCAGGCACAGGTCAAAGGTGCCCTCGGCAAGCTGCCGGTCAAGCGGTAGACGCGCCGTACGCACCATAATATTAGCGGGCGAGATATCGCGATGGACAAAGCCCTCGCCCACCAGGCTCATACGGCAGAGCAGATCGAACAGGTCGCGACCCAGACGCGCCGCCACAAGCGGCGACAGGCGTCCGGCATCGTCCACGGCGAGTCGCGAACGCAAGCGGGCAAGTGTCTCGCCCTCGACCCATTCCATGACAATTGCAGGCACACCGTCGACCTCGCCCCAGCCATAGAGGCGGGGAAAGCCCTTAAGGCCCGAAAGGGCGCGATGGCATTCGTATTCCTCGCGAAACGCCGCCTTGAACTTGGCGACCAGCGCCTCGTGAGCGGCATCGTCATCAAACTCATCGCGCGTCGGCAAGATGAGCTGCTTGAGTGCCACTGCCTCGCCTTGGGCGTTGACGGCACGCGTCACGCGGCCGATACCGCCACGGCGCATGGTGGCATCGTCGGCAAACAGCATCGTAAAACGACGCAGATAGGTAGGCAGTTCGTCCTGACCGAGCGCAATGGCCGGCTCAAACCCGTCGACACGCGCCAGGCGCAGGCCGACCATGGGATCGCGACCGAGCGATTGTGGTGTGGTGGATGCAAGATCGGTCATCATAGGGCAAGCGCCGCCACGTTATTGTTGAAGTTACCGAGCGCGACGTCATCATCGCCGTAATGGCCGACCCATTGACATAGGTTGGTGTAACAGCCCCACAGATTGGCATACTGCTGATACCACCTTGACCGGGGCGAGAATGTCTGACGACCGAACTCGGCTCGAATGACAAACATCTCCCCGACCAGGCTGTCGCACGGCCTGGGATCTCCCGTAGAGTTATAGGTCGAGACCACGTCATTGGCACGAGAAACATAGCCGTCGAGCATGTTGTACTTGGTCACAAGCCAACTGTGAATGCTCTCTTCCTCAGCAGCGGAAAGGCCGCCGGAGTTTGCATCGTTGTCAGTGTTGCCGCCCGTCGAGCCGCCGTTTCCAGGCCCTCCGGTAGAGGAACCCGACCCAGAGCCGCCGCCCGCACTCGATGAATCCGAGCCGGAGCCAGAAGTATCCGAGCTACCGGGCTTTCCGGACTGCTGGGCGTCCTGCTCCTTTTGCTGCTCGACCTTATTCACCGTTGCCGCCACGCTATTGTTGGACAATCGATCGATGATCTTGGTGTTGGTGAGCACGATGGTTTTGCCATTGGCAAGCGTGACTTCGTTGTCCGGGGCCTCGGCGCCGTCCGCATCGTCGGTGCCAAACACAATATGCCCGACCACACTTGCCCAAGCATATCCAGTCGTGGTGCCCAGATCGCTTTTGACCTCATGCCCCACGCGCGGTTCGCGTGCGGCATGCGCCTGCATCATGGACGGCACGGTCATGCCATAGGCAGAAACGCCAGCTATGACCAGCACCAGCGAGCACGATAGCAGTGCGTACGCCCGCGGCGCCAAGCCCAGTCGGCGTCGTATGCGCACCGCGGCGCCGCGCTTTGTCTGAGTGCCACCGGGCCGCATGCGTTCTCCTCCAACAAAAACACGCCGCTCGGGAGCGGCGCATTCATTCGAATCCATATTTGAGTGTATCAGCGAACCAAAAAGGTTGCGCAACGAATGGACAAATTAAGGATGCGAGCGGAAGCGTCCATGCGATAAGCGGATACGAAGCATCTTTGTTGCACAACAAACTCACAGTCGCACGGGGAAATTATGACTACCCCGTGCGTCGCGAGGAAAACATACGGCAGGAGCAGGCTCGCCACCTAAATCGCGCGGCGGGCCTCGATGGCGCGACCAAGCGTAAGCTCGTCGGCATACTCCAAGTCGCCGCCCACGGGAAGGCCGCTTGCCAGACGCGACACCTCGACGCCCAACGGCTTGATGGTACGGGCCAGATAGCTCGCCGTGGTCTCGCCCTCAATATTGGGGTTGGTGGCGATGATGACCTCGTGGATGTCCTCGTGGCCCAAGCGTGCCAGCAGCTCTCGAATGTGCAGCTGCTCGGGGCCAATCTTGTCCATGGGACTGATCACGCCGCCCAATACGTGGTAGAGGCCGTGGTAGCTGCCCGTGCGCTCGATCGCCTGGACATCGCGCGGCTCGCCCACCACGCAAATGCGAGTGGTATCGCGCATCGGGTCCTGGCAGATGGAGCACTCGTCGGCCGTGGCGTAGTTAAAGCAGCGGCTGCAAAAGTGGACCTCCTGCTTGACCTCCAGGATGGCCTCGGCCAGGCGGCGCGCCTCCTCGGCGTCGGCCTCCAACAGGTAATAGGCGATGCGCTGGGCCGACTTGGGACCAATGCCCGGCAGACGGCCCAGCTCATCGAGCAGTTTTTGCAGACTGTGATTCGCACTCATATATATGCGTGTCTTAGAACGGCATGCCCGGGATGTTGAGGCCGCCGGTGATGGCGCCCATCTGCTTGTTGGCGAGCTCGTTGACGCCGCGGACGGCCTCGTTGACGGCAGCCATGATCATATCCTGCAGCATATCGACGTCCTCGGGATCGAGCGCATCGGGATCGATGGTGAGGTTGACGAGCTCCATCTCGCCGTTAACGGTCACCTTGACCATGCCGCCGCCGGCAGAGGCGTCGACGGTCTGGGACTTGAGGTTCTCCTGCGCGGCGGCAAGCTGCTCCTGCATCTTGCGAGCCTGCTTCATCATCTGCTGCATGTTCATACCGGCCATGATGGCTCCTTTACGTGCGGCCGCACGCCGAGCTGCAAGGGCAGCCGGAGCACGGCGGGACTTTCAAACTCAAAAATCGTACCACGGCGCGAGGCCAGCGAGCGGGGCGGACGTGTTACCTCAGTCGATATACATGTCCTGGAGCGCAAGCCGCACCCATAGATTATGCAAGGTTGAATAATTCGCATCTGCATAATATTTAAAGCTAAATCTTGTAGAGCCGGAATCCGACATTTAATGCGTACCACTAAATGGCTAAATGCCGAGCCACTACTCGAGGCGGCGCTCATGACGGCGAGGTATAATTTAATTGCCATAGATAGTAATTTGGAGGTGCCCCATGAATGCCCCCAACGCGCTCCAAAACATCCGCTCAAAACACCCCGTTGCATATGTGGTTCTCTATCTCTTTGTCGGCTGGGCATTGCTGGTTGTCATCACCCATGCCATAGCTTTTGGAGCAGAACTGCTGATAGCCAGCTCGGACCAGCCCGTCGTCAAATGGGAGACGACCGATGAGTGCACCGACGGAACCCGAACCGTCTACTACAACAGCCCGTCCCTCTATCAAGAGTTCAAGGTCAAGATAAAGGACTTCAAGATTGTCGATGCCGAGCTAGGCGTTTATTTGGCAATCGGAGCAACCATTAACGCCGAGCAAGTCGAGTACACGGACAGCCATGCGACGTATCGTATCGACCTCAGCATCCTAGGCCGACCGTCACGCACCTGTCTGCTCAAATGCGACATACGCGGCACCACGTTGCACATGTCCGAAATACAGATGCGCCCGGGCAAAGAGATCTCTTCTTGAGCAGCATACCCGCCCGCACGGTTACTCCACCGGCTTGAAGATGGTGGACTGACCGAAGACGCTGCGGATGAGGGCCTTGGCCTCGTCCTCGGTCTGCGGGATGCTCGGGGCTGCGCCCTGATGGCCGAAGGGGCTGCCAGCACCGGGATTGGATTCCCAGGGAGCGGCGGGGACGTCGTCGTTTGCAGAGGCTGCGGGTGCCACAGCAGCGGCCTTGGTCGCGGACGCCGCACCCGGCACGTCGAACGGGGGCAGATTGTCCCCGCCGGCATCGGCAGCAAAACCACCGACCATAGCATCGTCGTAGGGCACCTGCTCGGATTCCCATGGCGCAGCCTGCGCAGGCGGCTGAGCCATGGGGACGGACGCGCGCTCGGGCGCTCGGGGCGCGGGCTCGGTCGGGAGCTTGCCCGTGGCAGGAGCACCGGCAGGGTTGTCGGAGCGCAGCCAAGGGGCCTTGGCCAGATCGGATGACTTGGGCGCAGGCGCGGCAGCGGACTTGGGCGCGGGGATCGGAGCAGCCGGTTTGGGCGCAGCGGGTTCAGGCGCCGACGGGGTCGGTGCCGCTACCGGCGCCGCTTTTGGCTGCGTCGCGCTGGCGCTCGAGGATGCAGGGGGCACCGAGGACACGGGTTGCGGGTCCGCAGATACCGCAGCCCGTGCAGATGGAGAATGCTCCTCATGTTGAGGAGCCGGCGTGCCACCCCCATCCAGGACATAGTCGACGGTACGACGACCGAAGACCGCGCAGACCGTCGGCAGGACCACCGACTGCGTATCGGCGCGACCGAGCATCTTGATGGCAAAAGTCGAACCCGCGGGGAACGAGACCGTGAGCTTGGAGCCGTCGTCGGCCGTGGCGCGGGCGTTGAGCAAAAGCCCTGCGTAGGAGGCCTGACGAGCCTTGACGCGCTCGACGACCTCGGCCCATTTGCGCTGGAGCTCGCCGGCGTCCTCAACCGCGGGGGTCTCGGCAGCACCGGCGGCGGCAACCTGGGCGGCGTTGTTGGGCTTGGACACCGACACGGTCGATGCAGCAGGCGCGGAAGCCGGAGCCGCAACGGGCTGAGGTGCAGGCGTTACAGGTCTGGGCGCCGGCGCAGGAGCCGCGGACTTGGTCGCAGGCTGGGCAGCCGGAACAGCAGCGCCGCGGTCCCAAGGCATACCGCCCTGGCGCGCGGACGTAGCAGCGGGGGCAGCGGATGCCACCGGAGCGGCAGCACGAGCGCCCGAAATGAGCGTCGGCTGTTGGGCAGCAGCGGGGA
>USEF01000117.1 GCA_900553475.1 uncultured Collinsella sp.
TTCGTGCGGAACTCGCGACAACCTTAATATGTCTCAGGCCCGCCCCCTCCGCCGCACACTGGGAACGCCACGTTGATGTCAGCTAAACCTTGCTCGCTCAGGCTAATGACTTTGTTGGGGGTCCACTATTTGCTGGAGGGTGAACTTGCATTGGGACGGTTCGCCTTCTGCTTGTGGCTTTGCCTCATCGAAATCGAAGATCATGATGGCGCAGTTGGGGAGTTTTGTTGGGAGCTCGAAGCCCTCTGGGGCTGCGGCCTTAATAAATTGGCGGCTGGCGCTGCCGTGGCTTACTGCTAGAAGGGTTTCGATGCCCTCGGAGCCCATGATATTGGTAAGCGCATCCACCATACGTTCTTGCAGCGCCTGGCTTCCTTCTCCTCCGAAGGGGACCAGGTCCTCGCCCGGATCCCAGACGTCGGTGGGCAGCGCGCCGTGCGGGCCTTCTTCGAAGGAGCCGTAGCAGCGCTCGATAATGCCTTCGCAGGGCTCGGCTGCTGCGTCCGGGCCGAGGAGCTCGCATGCGACGAGACTTGCCGTGTCCATGGCTCGGCCTAAGGGTGATGAGACCACTTTGTCGGGGACGACGCTGTGGGCTTTGAGCCATGCGGCCGCTGCCCGTGCCTGCTGACGGCCCAGATCGGTGAGCGGTGAATCACAGCGACCCTGGACGAGCTTTTTGACGTTGAATTCCGTCTGGCCGTGGCGGAGTAGGTATAGGCGCTTCATGCTCTCCTCTTCTGTATAACTTGCTTTGCCGGCACAGCCCTACTCGTGGGTATGCCCTACGTAGTCTTCGTCGATCGTAATCTTGGCAATCGACTTGGGATATTCCGATTCGACCCGTTGTGCCAGCGCGTGCTTTAAGTCTTCGGCACTCATCTGCAGATCCGAGGGACGCACGCAGTCAAAGATCACGTTGGTGTGCGTGGGGCCCGGCACACAGCGCAAATCATGAATCGAAAGGCGGCTATCGATCTCTTGAGCCATAGCGTTGATGCGCAAGCGCATGCTCGCCACCTTTGGATCGTCGGTCACGATGGGGTCGTAGTGAAGTGTGACAATCATGCCGTCTTCGTTCCTAAACGACTGCTCGATGTTATCGAGCGTGTCGTGACTTTCCAGCGGGCTGGCCTCGGCTGCCATCTCGGCGTGAGCGCTTGCGAACTTCCTGCCCGGGCCGTAGTCGTGAACCATCAAATCGTGAACTCCCAAAACGCCGGGATAGCTCATGATCTTGTCTCGAATGTGCTTGACCAGCTTAGGATCGGGCGACTGGCCCAAAAGCGGGCTCACCGTATCCTGGATGAGCTCAAAACCGCTCCAGCCAATATAGGCGCCAACGGCAAGGCCGACCCATGCGTCAAGATTGATGTGCGTCACCTGCGAAACAATTGCGCACGCCAACACGGCGCCTGTGGCAAGGACATCGTTCTTGGAATCCTGCGCGGTCGCATGCAGCGTCTCGGACTCAATGCGATCGCCGAGCTTTTGGTTGAGGGCCGCCATCCACAGCTTTACAACCATCGAAAGTGCCAGGACTGCCACCAGGGCAAGCGAGAACTCGACAGGCTCCGGGTTGACAATACGCTCCACCGAGGACTTCACCAGTTCAAGGCCAATAAGCAGCACGAGCGCCGCCACGACCAAACCCGAGAGATACTCGTAGCGACCGTGGCCGTAAGGATGCTCGGGGTCGGCCGGCTTGCTCGCCAGCTTAAAGCCCAGCACGCTCACGATATTCGAGCTTGCATCGGACAGGTTGTTCATGGCATCCGCCACAATCGAAACCGATCCCGACAGCACGCCAATTACGCCCTTCGCAGCGCATAGTGCCACATTGGCGAGAATACACACCACGCCCGTCAACGTGCCCACGCGCGCACGGTCGCCCTGCGCACGCTTAACAATCCACTCGACCATCTACATCCGCCCCCACGGTACTACCTATATATCTATTGCTCAAACGGATTGTAGTGTAGCCACTTTGTCCCCCAGATACAAAAAAGGCCGCAACCCACACGGGCCACGGCCTTGGAATATGGCAAAGGAATCGTCCTTGTGTCGCACAGGTTTACGCGCTTACTTCGGCCACGCTCTTCGAGGTTTCGGGTGAATCGGCTCCGTCCCCCGTCGTCTGTCCCTTCGCCGGCACCACGCCAAAGCAGTAGCTCAGCGCCGCAGACACCGCAAATGCCACACCGCCGGCAGCGCAGCACCACAGCAGGTTCGAGATGCCGCCCGTGGCAAAGCCAATGACCATAAGGACATTCGTCATGCCGATGGTATAGGCCGTAACGTGGCCCACGGCCGCAACAAGGCCTCCGACGGCGCCGCCAATGGCCATGCACGTCAGGCACCTGCCATATTTAAAGCCGCAACCGTACAGCGCCGGCTCGCTTACGCCGCCAAGAACACCCGAGATTGAATAGCCCAGCATGAGCGCCTTCTCGTCCTTATCCGCAACGCGAAGCGACGCGCCAAAGGGCATGCCCCAAACGGCGAACGTTGCCATCGTCGCGGCGATCAGGATGCACGAATCCGTTCCCACACTCATAAACTGCGCATAGGCGAGCGATAGGACAACGTTGCTGACGCCGGCGATCTTTAGGAACTCCCAGCCCGCAGCAAGCCCCATGAGCGTGAGCAGCGACACGATGCCACCGGAATTGCCAAGCATAAACATAAGCTGGCCCAACAGCATGCCCAGATAGCTGCCCGCCGGCGCCGTAATACACAGCGAAACCGGAACCATGACAAGCATGGTCGCAAACGGAACGAACGAAAACGCCACGGCCTTAGGGATAACGCGCTTAAAGAAACACTCCACTCGCCATAGCACGGGCACCGAGATGAGAACCGGAATAACAGTCGTCGTGTAATCGTTGACCGGCGCAGGAAGCAGACCATACACGGAAGTCATCGATGCCCCCGTCGTCGATGCGGCATCGACAAGCTTGAGTAAATCGGGTGCAATCAATACGCCGCCCAGCATCATGCCCAGCTGCTCCGAGCAACCGAGCTGGCGGGCGGCCGCCCAACCAAGATAAATGGGCAAAAAGTAGTAGCCGGCGTTATAGAGCCAACTGTAGAACAGGCGATAGATATCGGAATCGGCAGACCACAGGCCCAGCATGCCTTCGCCCATAATGACAGCGACGGTGCGGAACAACGCCGCGCAGACAATAAACGGCAGCGCCGACATCATGCTTTTGGACAGATAGTCCACCACGGCCATGGCGTTTGATGAAACCGACGTTGTAAACGAGGTGTTAGAAACTTGTAGCATGGAACGCCTTTCCCAATATGACATGCGGGCTGTCCCTTTGTCACATCGTGCGGTATCGACCGATTGCGCGGTACTTTTCGTAGCGGAGGTTTGTGAGGGTCGCGTCGTCGAGCTGCCCAAGCGTATCGAAGGCATCAAATGCCGAGGACATGACGGCACCGGCGATCTCCTCATGCGACAGGCCCTTATCGTCAACAATGCCGTCGATGATGCCGAGCGCCAGCAGATCGGGGGCCGTGAGCTTAAGCGCCTCGGCGGCCTCATCCGCACGCTCGGTATCCTTCCACAGGATCGACGCACAGGCCTCGGGGCTCACGACTGAATAGGCCGAGCTCGAGAGCATCAGGATGCGGTCGGCCACGGACAGCGCCAGCGCGCCACCAGAGCCGCCCTCGCCTGTCACCACCGAGACAATCGGTGTCTTAAGGCCGCTCATCTCCATGAGATTCTGGGCAATCGCCTCGCCCTGACCGCGCTCCTCGGCACCGATGCCGCAAAACGCGCCCGAAGTATCGACCAGGCACAGAACCGGTCGACCAAACTTTTCGGCCTGGCGCATAAGGCGACGCGCTTTGCGGTAGCCTTCGGGATGCGCCATGCCAAAGTTGCGGCGCATACGCTCTTTGGTCGTGGTGCCGCGCTCGATGGCGATGACCGTTACGGGACGTCCGTCTTTCCAGCCAATGCCAGCCACCACAGCGGCATCGTCGCCAAAGTAGCGGTCGCCGTGCAGCTCCACAAATCCATCCAGGCCCAGCGAGATCATCTCGCCCGCCGTGGCACGATCTGCCGAGCGCGTCTGTTTGACAATTTCGAGTGCGGCTTTTGGCGCGGCCGAGCGCTTGAACAAATGTCCCAGCTTTTTGCCGCGGCGGCCCGTATGCACGATCTCATGTGGTGCCCCCAGGCCGGGTGCGCGCCCTTCGTGCAGCGCCAGCAGCTCGCCTACCGTGAGCGCAATCTCGCCACGCGGAACAACGGCATCGCAAAAGCCGTGCTCCAGCAAAAACTCGGAGCGCTGGAATCCCTTGGGCAAGCGCTTGTGCATGTTCTGCTCGATCACGCGCGGGCCGGCAAACGCCGTCAGGGCATCGGGCTCGGCCAAGATGATGTCGCCTTCCATGGCAAAGCTCGCAGTCACGCCACCGGTCGTCGGATCGGTGAGCACCGTGATGTACAGGCCGCCCGCCTCGCTATGACGCCTAACCGCCGCAGAGATTTTGGCCATCTGCATGAGCGAGGTCACGCCCTCCTGCATGCGGGCGCCACCCGATACGGTAAAGCCAACGACCGGCAATCCCAACTCGGTCGCATGCTCAAATGTGCGACAGATCTTCTCGCCCACCACGGAACCCATCGAGCCCATCATAAAGTTGGCGTCCATAAAGAAGAGCGCGGTATCGAAGCCGCAGATTTTACCCCTACCGCACACGACGGCATCACGCTCGCCCGAACGCTCGCTCACGCTCTTGAGCTTGTCGGCATAGCCGGGAAACGAGAGAAAGTCCTCCGACGCCAGATTGGCATCCCATTCCTCAAACGTGCCCTCGTCGACCGTCATGCGCATGCGCGCGCGACCACTCACGCGAAAGTGTTTTCCGCAACGAGGGCAGACCTCGAGGTTGTCGTGCAGGCGCGCCTCATCGATCACGCGGCGGCACTCCGGGCACTTGATAAACACATGGCGCGCGGGAAACTCGGCGCACGACTCGGTCATCGGCCCCTCGAGGACGTTGACCGTCTTCGCTTTTCTATTCATCAGCATAGAGATGCCCCATCAGATCGGTGTGATACATGCCCGACAAGAACTCGTCGTTTGCCAGCACGTCGAGCTGAAGCTCGCTGTTTTCGCTCACGCCCTCAATCACGAGCTCGCCCAGGGCCGAGCGCATCTTGCGAATGGCGCCGTCACGCGTGGGCGCACACACGATGAGCTTGCCAAGCATGGAGTCGTAGTACGGCGGAACTTTTGCACCGGTAAACATGGCGGAATCCCAGCGCACGCGCGGACCACCCGGCACACGCAACGCGGTGACCGTTCCGCATGACGGCAGAAAGTCCGGCGTTTCGGCATTGATGCGGCACTCCATGGCGTGGTTGCGGACCGGCATGTCCTCCTGCTCAAAGGGCA
>USEF01000118.1 GCA_900553475.1 uncultured Collinsella sp.
TTTTCTACGCATGCTTCATCGTGTGGGGCGGGGTTTGGTGCGCGCGTGGCTTGCGGCGTGCCCGTGGCTTGCGGCCAGCCCGGCGATGGATGCGTTACTGGATGCGAGTTCGGCAGTAGGGGCAAACCTTCCAGTGCGCATCGAGCGGGCGATGGCAGCTGGGGCAGACGTTGCGAACCTGGGTATCGCACACTGGGCAGACCACAAAGTCCTTCTCGATGGGCGCGCCGCACTGCGGGCAGGTGCCGTACTGGGCAAGTTGGCGCTCACGCAGGGCCATGTCCAGCTCCTGCTCCTCGCGGTCGGACGCGTAGGAGTGCGGGCGCAGGACCAGGTAGGCGATGAGGCCCACAAACGGGATGAGGGCGATGATGCCCCATGCCACGTAGGCGCTGGCGCCGCGGCGGCGAGCGTCGATGAACACATAGACGACCGACAGCACATACAGGGCGATGATAAAGCCAACGAAGGCATAGACGACGCCCATAAGCTGCGGCGACATGAGCTCGGAGATGTACTTGGACATTACTGGTACCTTTCGGGATATTAACAGTCCGGTCAAGTTTACCACGGGGTTTGTTTATATGGGACCACGGCTAGAGGCGGGGCTGATGCGGACACAAACATCTCAATCTGTAACAGGTGGGAGCGGAATCCGGGTCTAGATGTTACAGATCGAGACACAGGAGTCCCTCCCCGACTTCAATCTCGATCTGTAACATCTTGGACCTCAAAAACCCTCTTACTGTTACAGATCGAGACGAACGGTTGCCGTAGTTGTCGGTAGACGAAGTTGTCGACGTTGCCGGGGTCTCCCCTCGTCTGCCGTTGGCGGGTGTTGCGGGGCTGTTCGCCGCATTGCCGCCGCGATGGGGGTGTCTAAACCGTAGGATAGTCTTATTGACGGCCTGTCAACTCGTCTGGGAGGCACTGTGACAGAAACGTTTGATATCGCGATTGTCGGCGTGGGCATCACCGGATGCGCCATTGCGCGTCAGCTCGCGAGATTTGACCTTTCCATCTGCGTGATCGAGGCGGCCAACGACATCGCCTTGGGCGCGTCGAAGGCCAACGGCGGCCTAGTACACGCCGGCTACGATCCGGCGCCGGGCACGGTTAAGGCACAGGTCAACGCCCGTGGTTGCGAGCTATATGGCACGTGGGCCCAGGAGCTGGGCTTTATGTTTTGCCGCACCGGGTCGATGGTGCTAGGCTTTAACGATGAGGACCGTGCGCAACTGGAGCAGCTGCGTAGCAATGGCCTTGCCAACGGCGTGCCCGAGCTGTCGATCGTCGGACCCGACCGCATCCACGAATTAGAGCCGCGCGCCAGTGCCGATGCAACGTGTGCGCTGTGGTGCCCCCCGACTGGGTTTGTCGACCCGTTTGAGGTTGCCATCGCCGCGCTGGAAAACGCCGTGGCCAACGGGGTGACGTTTATGCGCTCCGCATCGGTGGAAGCGATTGAAGTCGCGCGCTCGGGTGACGACGCGCGCTTTACGCTGGCGACCCCCGCTGGCAACGTGCGCTGCCACTACCTGATCAACGCCGCGGGTAACGGCGCCGCCGACATCTCGCATATGGCGGGTGCCGAGGAGTTCCAGATGGTCTGGCGCCAGGGCAACATCGTGGTGCTGGACAAGGAGCCGCGTACGCTCATGCCGCTCTACCCCGTGCCGACGCCGGTGTCGAAGGGCGTTATCGTGACGGGGACCGTTCATGGCAACACCGTGATCACCGCCACGGCCGCCGTGCGCGAGCCGGGCGATACACAGACCTACGTTACCGATGTCAATGCGTTGCTAGACGGCGCACGCAAGCTGGTGCCCGATCTGGATACGCGCCGCGTGGTGCGTGCATTTGCCGGCGGGCGTCCGGTCATTCAGGGAACGAACGACTTCTTTATTGGACAATCGGCCGTGGTGCCGGGGCTTTTCCAGGCGGCGGGCATTCAGTCGCCGGGTGTAGCGAGCGCGCCGGCCATTGCCGAGCGCATGGAGCTTGTGGTGCGCGAAGCGGGCGTGGAACTGCACGAGCGGGCTGACTGGAACCCAATTCGCCGCGCACCGGACGACTTTGACCGTGCACCGCTGGCGCGCAAGGAGGAGCTGATCGAGTCCGATCCCGCGTGGGGACAGATTGTCTGCCGCTGTGAGACAGTGCCCGAGGCCGAGATCGTGGCCGCGATCCGACGCCAGCCGGGCGCGGTTTCGGTCGAGGGCGTCAAGCGCCGCTGCCGTGCCGGCATGGGTCGTTGCCAGAGTGGTTTTTGCCAGAGCCGCGTGGTTGCGATCCTTGCCCGCGAGCTGGGCTTCGACCCCAGCGAGGTGTTGTTGGAGGACGCAGGTTCTTGGCTGGTTGAGGGACCGCTGAAGGGGGTGCGCTAGGATGGCAACGTTTGATATGCGCGACGGACGCGCGGAGGCCGGAGCTGTAGCGCCGGTGTCGACGCAGGCCTTCGACGTGGTCGTCATCGGAGGCGGCCCCGCCGGCATGGCGGCCGCGCTGGCCGCGCATAAGGCCGGAGCGCGCGTGGCCATCGTGGAGCGTGAGCAGCATCTGGGCGGAATCCTCCGCCAGTGTATTCACCCCGGTTTTGGCCTTTCGCACTTTAAGCAGGAGCTCACCGGTCCCGAGTACGCGCAACGCTTTATCGACCAGGTGCACGCAACCGACATTGCGCTGGTCCTGAACAGCATGGTGATTGGGATTGATTCAGGCGAGCCTACAGAAGACACCGCGGTCCATGCCGTCACGCTCATGAGCCCTGCCGGCATGCTGCAGCTCACCGAGCGCGCGCTCGTCCTTGCCATGGGCTGCCGTGAGCGCACCCGCAGCGAAATCAAGATCCCTGGCAGCCGACCCGCCGGCGTGTTTACGGCGGGCCTGGCGCAGCGATACATCAATATCGAGAACCTCAAGCCCGGCTCGCGTGCCGTCATTTTGGGCTCGGGCGACATCGGGCTTATCATGGCACGTCGCTGCACGCTCGAGGGGATTTCGGTCGAGGGCGTGTACGAGCTCATGCCGTACGCCAACGGTCTGCGCCGCAACGTCAAGAACTGCCTGGACGACTTTGGCATTCCGCTGCATCTGTCTACCACAGTCACGCGCGTGATCGGGCACGACCGCGTGGAAGCCGTCGAGGTGAGCCAAGTAGACGACTGCCTGGCGCCCATTCCTGGGACCGAGCGCATTGTTCCGTGCGACACGCTGCTGCTTTCGGTGGGCTTGATTCCCGAGAACGAGCTTTCGGTTGCCGCAGGCGTGGAGCTTGACCCACGCACGCGCGGCGCTGTGGTGGATCAGAGTCTGCAGACGGGCGTGCCGGGCATCTTTGCCTGCGGCAACGTGCTGCACGTGCACGACCTGGCCGACAACGTGACGTGTGAGTCCGAGAGAGCTGGCGCAGCTGCAGCGGCGTACGCGCTGGGGACCGGCGCAGGCGCCGTTCCGGACTGCGAGCTCACCGTCTCCCCTGCCGGCATTGCGGGATACGCGCTGCCGGGGCGCATTGCGGCTGTGGCGCTCACCAAGCTCAACTTCCGCGTGCGCCGACCCGTCGACGCCGCCCGCGTGAGGGTCTTAGCCGACGGCGAGGAACTGTTCGCCGGCAAGGTCCGCGTGTTTAAGCCGAGCGTAATGGAAAGCTTCCCGCTGCCAGCAAAGGTGATTCAGCGCGCAATCGACCTTGGTGCTAGCGAAATTGTCCTGTCCGTCGATCCCGTCGAGAAGGCATAGACTATGAGCGATAACGCGATCGAAACGCTGCAGTTCAACTGCACGACCTGCCCATCCGAGTGCCTTCTGACCGTAGAGGTGGAGCGCAACGCCAATGGCGCCGTGGTGGAAGTGCGCTCCGTAACCGGCAACAACTGCCCGCGCGGCGATAAGTTCGCACATCAGGAGCTCACCTGCCCCATGCGCGTGCTCACGACGACCGTGGCCGTCTCCGGCGGCGACGAAGCCCTGCTCCCCGTGCGCACATCCGAAGCCATCCCGCTGACCCTCCACGCCCAAGCCATGGACCTCATCCGCGGTCTAGTGGTCAAAGCCCCCATCCGCATGGGCGACGTCGTGCTAGAGAACCTCCTAAACACCAATATCGACCTCGTCGCCAGCATGGACATCGACCGAGCCCAAGTAGCTAATTAGGGACAGGGCTCTTTTAGCTACCCCACCATCCACCCCGCCCCTCCTCAATTGCGGTGAAATAGTTCCTGATTTCCGCCAAAACCCCGGCATCCAGGAACTATTCCACCGCAAATATCCTTGGAATCGGTATATAGCTTGTGCCCACTTTAGTGCCATTTCAAAACTATGCTGGATTACGGGGCTGATTCGGAGCCCCCCATCCATACCGGCAATTTTCGATTTTTGATAAGCCGTCTACCTGCGGTTTTAATTTCGCGATTCTTCTCATGGTCAAGTAATACAGGTCCAGCCCCGTAATCCACCATACTTTAGAAACCAGCCCATTTAGGACGGGCCTCTTATGACTCCTTTTGTCTGCATGCTTGCCGGGCCGACTATGCCAAGGAGTGTCCCGAAGTGCCGGCCTAAAAGGAACGTCCCTATGTGCCGGGCTTGGGCTACCATGGTGGCACCCTAGCGAAAGGATGTTTCATGACACATGTCGATGAACAGCGTGTGGCACGCGTGCTCGATGCGCTCGAGGCTCAGCACCACGGTGCGCAGCTGCTCGTAAACGACCCGTGGTCGATCTATTACCTGACCGGCTTTTATGCCGATATGTTCGAGCGTTTTTGCGGCGTACTACTCGCGCGCGGTGCCGAGCCGGTAATCCTAGTCAACGCCCTTCATCAGCTGCCCGAGTATGACAATGCCCGCGTCGCCTACCACACCGATACCGACGTCGTGGCCGACGCCATCGTTCGCGAGGTCGATCCGACCAAGCCGCTCGGCATCGACGCCGTCATGCGCTCCGGCTTTTTGATGCCGCTTATGGAGCGCCACGCCGCCAGCGAGTTTTTCCTGGGCGACTTTGCCGTCACCGCCGCGCGCACCCACAAGGATGACGCCGAACAGGAGCTCATGCGCGCGTCCTCGGCCGTTAACGACGCCGTGATGGCCGACGCGATCAGACTCGTCCACGAAGGTGTGACAGAGCGCGAGATTGCCGACCAGATGCTCGGCCTGTACCGTAAGCACGGCTGTGAGGGCTTTAGCTTCCCACCCATCGTGAGCTTTGGCGCAAACGCAGGCGACCCGCACCACGAGCCCGACGACACCGCGCTCAAGCGCGGCGACGTGGTGCTATTCGACATTGGCGGACGTCGTCGCAACTACTGCTCGGACATGACGCGCACGTTCTTTTGGGGCGAGCCGGACGAGGAGACGGCGCGCATCT
>USEF01000119.1 GCA_900553475.1 uncultured Collinsella sp.
AAAAGTGAGCGCCTGCTTTTTGTGTGCAGCCGCTACGAGGGCGTCGACGAGCGCGCGTATGCGTATGCCGATGAGCGTCTGTCGATCGGCGACTATGTGCTCACGGGCGGCGAGCTTCCCGCTATGGTCGTTGCCGATGCCGTCGTACGCCTGATTCCCGGTGCCCTGGGCGACGAGATGAGCAACGTCGACGAGTCGTTCTCGACCGCCGAGGACGGAGGACTGCTCGAGTACGCGCAGTACACCCGCCCCGCCGAGTTCAAGGGCGTGCCGCCGGTGCTTGTGAGCGGCGATCACGCCAAGGTCGATGCCTGGCGTCGCAAGAACGCCATCGAGCGCACCTGCCGCTGGCGTCCCGATCTGATCGAGACGGCACGGCTTACGCCCGAGGAGCGTGCATACGCGCAGGATTTGCTTTCTGGAAGAGGTGAATAACATGGAGGACAATAAAGGCCGCCAACGAGTTCATCTTGAACATGATTTTGGCGAGAGGTCCGTTTTCACTTTGCGTGGCGCCTTGGAATGGGTTTTGGTCATTCTAATCGCGCTCGCCGCCACCTTCTTGATTCGCTCGTTTGTGGTCGAGCCCTTTGTGGTGCCCACCGGCTCCATGGAGTCCACGATCGAGATTGGCGACCAGATCCTGGCACAAAAGGTGAGCCTCGAGCTCGGTCAGCCTGTCAGCCAAGGCGATATCGTGGTGTTTCACAACCCCGATGGCACCTCCGAGCATGATGTTCTTGTCAAGCGTGTTATTGCCACGGCCGGCCAGACGGTCGACCTGCAGGATGGCAAGGTGGTCGTTGACGGCCAAGCGCTCGACGAGGACTATACGACGGGCATGAGCTGGCCACTTTCGGTCCAAGCGCCCGGTGCTCAGGTAAGCTATCCCTACACCGTTCCCGATGGGTGCGTGTGGGTGATGGGCGACAACCGCGAAAACTCTGCCGACTCACGCTACTTTGGTCCCGTCGATCGCTCTGATTTGATCGCTGTGGCGCTTGTGCGCTACTGGCCGCTCAACCGCATCGGCGCTATCGACTAAAAACCGCTATAGTACAGTACCTAACCGTGTAATCGTTTCGACGAGGGGATATTAGAGGCATGAACGCTTCATCGCTTTCCTTCCAAGACATCATCCTGCGCCTCCAGCAGTACTGGGGCGAGCAGGGCTGCGTCATTATGCAGCCCTATGACTCCGAGGTCGGTGCCGGTACCTTCCATACCGCGACCACGCTGCGCTCGCTCGGTCCCGCCGAGTGGCGCACCTGCTATGCACAGCCCTGCCGCCGTCCCGCCGACGGCCGCTACGGCGAGAACCCCAACCGCATGCAGCACTACTATCAGTTTCAGGTGCTCATCAAGCCCTCGCCGGTCAACGCCCAGGAGCTCTACCTGGGTTCGCTGGCCGCCATTGGCCTGGACCCCAACGACCATGACGTCCGCTTTGTCGAGGACGACTGGGAGAGCCCGACGCTCGGCGCCTGGGGCCTTGGCTGGGAGGTCTGGCTCAATGGCATGGAGGTCACGCAGTTTACGTACTTCCAGCAGGTGGGCGGCATCGAGGTCGACCCCGTGCCCGTCGAGATCACCTACGGCCTGGAGCGTATCGCCATGTACGCCCAGGGCGTTAACTCGGTCTACGACCTGGTGTGGAGCTACCTGCCCGACGGCATGCCCATGACCTATGGCGACGTGTTCCTCGAGAACGAGCGCGAGTTCAGTGCCTATAACTTTGAGGTCGCCAACGTCGAGATGATGCGTCAGAAGTTTGACGACTACGAGGCCGAGTGCCATTCCTGCCTGGAGCGCAAGCTGCCGCTGCCGGCATATGACTGCGTCATGAAGTGCAGCCACGCTTTCAACCTGCTCGATGCTCGCGGCGCCCTGTCCGCGGTCGAGCGTGCCAACTACATCCTGCGCGTCCGCGCCGTCGCCAAGGCGTGCTGCGAGGCCTACATGGCCGAGGTCGCCGGAGTCAACGAGAATGCCGATCAGGAAGGCGAGGTGGCGTAAGCCATGGCAGACGCTAAGGATTTCCTGTTTGAGATCGGTACGGAAGAAATGCCCTCCGCACCGCTGAACAATGCCGTCAAGCAGCTTGGCACCATGATCGCCAAGGGTCTCGACGAGGCCGGTCTGGCCCACGGCGAGGTCCGTGTGATCTCGAGCCCGCGCCGCCTGGCTGCGCTCGTTGCTGACGTCGCCACCGCGACCGACGAGGTTCACGAGGTCAAGCGCGGCCCCGCGGCCAACATCGCCTTCGATGCCGACGGTAACGCCACCAAGGCCGCCCAGGGCTTCGCCCGCAAGTGCGGTGTGGCTGCCGAGGATCTGGTCCGTCGCGAGGACACCGACGGCCGTGAGTACGTCTTTGCCGAGAAGAACATCCCTTCCGCCCCGGCCACCCCGATCCTGACGGCCCTGTGCGAGAAGACTATCGCTGGCCTGCAGTGGCCCAACTACCGCTCTCAGCGCTGGGGTCACGAGCATGCGACCTTTGTTCGTCCGGTCCGCTGGATCTGCTGCCTTCTGGGCGAGGACGTTGTGCCCGTGTCGTTTGCCGACGTGACGAGTGGCAACACCACGCGTGGTCATCGCGTGCTTGGCCCCGGTGACCATGTGGTCGCCAGCCCCGCCGTCTACGAGCAGGTGCTCGAGGACGCCGGTGTGCTTTCTGCCGAGCGTCGTCGTGAGGCCATCCTCGCCGGTATCGCCGAGGTCGAGGCTGCCCGTCCCGGCTGCCATGTCGATACGCCCAAGAAGGTCTTTGAGGAGGTCATTAACCTCTGCGAGTGGCCGACGGTGCTCGTCGGTACCTTCGATGAGGAGTTTCTCAAGGTCCCGCACGAGATTATCTGCGAGTCCATGCTCACCAACCAGCGCTACTTCCCGATCTATGACGGCGAGGGCAAGCTCACGCGTGAGTTCGTGGTCGTTTCCAACAGCAAGCCCGAGAATGCCGAGCGCGTGATTGACGGCAACGAGCGCGTCGTGCGCGCCCGTCTGGACGACGCCAAGTTCTTCTACGAGGAGGACCTGAAGATCTCCCTCGACGAGTTCCGCGAGCGTCTGGCCAAGGTCGCCTTCCAGGAGAAGCTCGGTAGCGTGCTCGCCAAGTCCGAGCGCATTGAGCAACTCGCGCTTGCCATCGCTCGCGAGGCCCATCTGGGCGCCCACCTGGCCGCCGACGCTGCTCGCGCCGCGCACCTGTGCAAGGCCGACCTGGTGTCTAACGCCGTCGTCGAGTTCACGAGCCAGCAGGGCGTGATGGGCGGTTATTACGCCATCGCGATGGGGGAGAATGACGAGGTCGCCCATGCCATCCGCGATCACTATCGTCCCCGCTTTGCCGGTGACGAGTTGCCCGAGGGCACCGCTGGCTGCATCGTGGCCTGCGCCGACAAGCTCGATACCATCGCCGGTATTTTTGCCATCGGCGAGCCCCCGACCGGCTCCTCCGACCCCTACGCGCTGCGTCGTGCCGCTATCGGCATCATCAACATCCTGCGCGACCGTCTGCCGATCGATCCCACGTCGCTTATCGACTTTGCCCTTGAGCTCTATAGCGAGCAGGGTATCGAGTTCGACGCCGCCGAGGTCGCTCAGCAGGTTCGCGACTTCTTCCACGGCCGTCTGGTGAGCATGGCCCGCGACGAAAAGATCCCGGCCGATACCGTTGCCGCCGTCTCCGCGGTGCACATCATCGCCCCGTCCGTCTTCTTCGCCCGCTGCGCCGCCCTCGACGAGGCCCGCAAGAACGACGCTGAGACGTTCGATAACCTGGCGACCGCCTATGCCCGCGCCGCGCACATCTCCAAGCCCGAGCTGGGCGCGGAGTACGACCGCGCCCTGATGGGCGAGGTCGAGCTCGCGCTTGCCGATGCCTCCGAGGCTGCTCAGACCGCTGTCGATGCCGCCCTTGCTGCCGAGGATTACCCGGCCGCATTTGCCGCCCTTGCCGCCCTGCGCGCCCCCATCGACCGCTTCTTCGACGAGGTCATGGTCATGGACAAGGACGAGCAGCTTCGCGATAATCGCCTTAAGCTGCTCAACCGCTTCGAGGCCGTTTTCTCCGGCATCGCCAACATCGGTGAGCTTGCCCGCAAAAAGTAAGCTAGCCTGCGCATAAGCGCAAAAGGAGCCCCGCATGGATTGCCCGGTCACCGCTCGTCCCACCGTTATCGTTATCTCCGACTCGCTCGGCGATACCGCTTGTGAGGTGGTGCTTGCGGCGTCCGGGCAATTTGATGAAGGGGCTTTTCGTCTCTTGCGCCTGCCCAAGGTGAACTCGGTGGAGCAGGTCAAGTCGTTTGTGGGTCCGCGCGTCGATGCGGACCATCGCGATATTGCCGTGTTCCACACCATTGTCGATCCGGCGCTTCGCGCCCGCGTGCTCGATTACCTGGGTATGCTGCATATCCGCTCGGTCGACCTGATTGGCCCGACGCTTGCCGTGCTGTCGTCGCTTATCGGTGTGCCGCCCAAGGGCGTCGCGGGCGTGATTCACAAGACCGATGATCGCTATTTCCATCGTATCGAGGCCATGGAGTATTTCGTTGAGCACGATGACGGGCGCGGCTGCGACGATCTGTCGGGTGCCGATATCGTGCTGCTGGGCGTATCGCGCACGTCCAAGACGCCGCTGTCGATGTATTTGGCCTATCAGGGCTACAAGGTCGCCAATGTCCCACTGGCGCATGGCATGGAGCCGCCCAAGTCGATTTACGAGGTCGACCCGATGCGCCTGTTCGGCCTGATTTCGACCGTCGATGTGATTTCCGAAATTCGCGATAGCCGCTTGGGCGATGACTACGCTCGTGCCGTTGCCGGCTCCTATGCCGAGCCCGAGAGCGTGCGCAGCGAGCTTGAGGAAGCTCGTACCCTCATGAAGCGCCTAGGCTGCTTTGTGGTGCGTACCGACGGCAAGGCCATCGAGGAAAGCGCTGCCGAGATCATTAGCCACTTGGAGGAAATCCGGGAAGCCCGTGCCCGCCGTGCCGCCCGCCGTGCCCAGCAAAGTTAACTCATGTCGGTAGCTAAAAATGCACTGTCTCTAAAAGACTACCTAAAAATAACGCACGATATTGGTAAAGCGATTTAGCAAATTACTTGCATTTGACCTGCAAGTTTATTGAAGTGGTCTCTTCATAAGGTAACCACCTTTACCTACCGTTTACCGCCAGTTTTAGCACGTTTACCAAACCGCGCATCCTCTGCTTAAGCCCGCTCAAAACCCGCCGTATAGTTCCCTCACGGCCCGCATCTGACGGGTCGATTCGTTACCACGGTCGTGCGCGTAAGCGCATGGAAGGGGAAGCATC
>USEF01000120.1 GCA_900553475.1 uncultured Collinsella sp.
CTGCCGCTGCCGCGTGGGCAGGCGAGCAGTTCGCCGCCTATTTTGAAGGCCTGCCCAGCGACTTTGAGCGCGCCGAGCGTCTGGTCGCGGTGGGTGGCACGGTGACTACGCTGGTGGCTCTGGTCCACGAGCTGGAACCGTACGATTCGAGCTTTGTTCACCTACGCGAGCTGTCGCTGGAGCAGGTCTCGGCCGCTATCGAGCGCATGTCTGTGTTGGACGCGGAAGGCATCGCCGCGCTGCCGGGTGTACAGCCCAAACGCGCGGGCGTGATCTTGGCTGGCGCCGTGGTGATCCGCGAACTCATGCGTGCCGGCGGCTACAAGACGCTCACCGTAAGCGAGAACAGCCTGCTCGCCGGTATGGCCGCCACCATCAACGAGACCCTCGACGGCGCGACCCCCACCATCGGCTGGACCCCCAGCCTCAGCGCCCTCTAAATAATAAGTTGCGGTGAAATACGGACTAAAATCGCCCTTTCGGGCACCAAACAGTCCCTATTCCACCGCAACTCAACAGCCGGCACCTGGGGACAGTCCTTGTGGGGCGTCCCCACAGCGCCTATGCCAGCTTGTCGATCTGCCCAATCTCCCAAAGCGGAATATTGATGAGCGTGCCCTCGTCTCTATATGCCGCCAGGGAGCTCCTCACGCAACGCTCGAGTTTGAATTTTTCGCAGGCTACTTTCAGACTCTTCGCTTTAAGGTTCTCTGCCGCCTTGACCTCAAGCGGAAGCACGGTTCCCGCATGGTCGATGGCAAAGTCGGTTTCGGCATTGCCGGAGGTAGAGGACCAATACGCGGGAGTTTTGTCCTGGAGCAAAAGCTCCTGCGCGACGTATTGTTCGGTCAGCGAACCTTTGAACTCGGTAAAAACAGCGGATCAGTTAAGAACGATGGCCGGAGAGAGACCGGAGAGCGCTCCGAGGATGCCGGTGTCGATGCAGAACAGTTTGAAGCCCGAGAGGTCTTCGTAGCTCGAGAGCGGCGCCTTTAGAGCGGAAGCACGTGGCACCTTATGAACGATTCCGTAGTCCGTGAGCCACTGGAGGCTTTCCTCGAAATCGCGTGCGCGCGCTCCGGGACGAAGGGCGCCATAGACAAACTTCTTGTTCTCCTTTGCAAGCTGGCCGGGAAGGGATTTCCAAACCAACCTCATGCGCTCGACGATGCGGGCGGGTGCATGTTTGCCAAAATCGGATTCGTAAGCCTCGATGATTTGCTGTTGAAGCCTTCGGGCTTCGATGAAGTCGCGTGTCTCGGCGAAAGTGGAGACAACTTCGGGCATACCGCCGACAACAAGGTATTCCTTGAGCAAGTGCTCGAGCTTTTCGGTAACGTTTGCTAGAAGGTTCATGTCTGCGGCAAGGATGGCGTCGGCGAGCGGGTTGCCGTCGACGGCACGAACGAACTCAGCAAACCCCATGGGACGCATGGTGAGCTGGTCGATTTTGCCGACGGGAAATGACTCGTTTTCGCGTCGGAGCGCGAGGCCCATATAGGAACCGGCTGCTACGATGTGGTATTCGGGCGCAAGCTCGTTGAAGTACTTGAGCGAGGTGATCCCGCGTGGCGCTTCTTGGATCTCGTCGAAGATGATGAGCGTGTCTTCCGGCGTTACGGTTTGGCCACGTAGGAGTTCTATCTGGGAGATGATGCGCTTGGGGTCGAGGTTCCCATCGAACAGCGAGCGTGTGCTCGGCTCGAGCATAAAGTCAAAACGAATGACGTTTCGATACTGCTGGCTTGCGAATTCGTTAAGAAGCCAAGTCTTTCCTGTCTGGCGGGCTCCCTTAAGCAAGAGAGGTTTGCGATTCGCCCTTGATTTCCAAGCGATAAGTTCACTCATAAGCTGTCGCTGCATATTGCCTCCCAACCCTCTCGGTTAGTATAAGGCCATTTGGGTGTTTCCATCGGAAAATGTGCGAGACAACCACGTTTTTCCATCGGAAAATGTGCGAGACAACCACGTTTTTCCATCGGAAAATGTGGTAGGAAACTCATTGGGTGGGCGGAAAAAGTAGTCAAAAAAGCCCCGTCCCAAATGAGCTGCTCTGCAGTTGACGGCGTCCAAAAGAAACGAGCCCGCATCCCTTGGGGACACAGGCTCGAAAGCTCCATATGGTAGGGGCGGTGGGACTCGAACCCACAATCCTTGCGGCGAGAGATTTTAAGTCTCCTGCGTATGCCAATTCCGCCACGCCCCCGTGAGACTAGAAGTCTAGCACAAGCCGCCCGTTACGCGTTGACAGCCATCGAGTGCCGGCCCGACTTTTCCAAGTACTCGGCAAACTTGGCCTCGTCGCCTTTGTTCTTGTACTGTAGGGCCAACAGGTACTCCAGGCGGCAACCCTTAACCTTATCGTCGCCGGCCTCCTCGAGCATGCGCTCCAGCTCGGGAATATCGTTGTGGCGCTTGAGGATCATCGTGTCGTACATCAGTTGGCATTCGTGCGCGACTGCCTCGGCCTGGCCGCCCTCAAAGCCTTTGATCTCGTGCAGCAGCTCCTTGGACTTTTTGCGGTTCTCCTGACCAACGTAGTAGTTAAAAGCTTTGATTACCAGGTCGACGCGCTGCATTTTGGGCAGGTTGAGCCCCAGCAGCAAATCGAACATCTCGTCGGCGCGCTTGTGGTCCTCGCGCAGCAGATAGGAGTTCAGGCGCAGGTAGTCGCGGTTGTAGCGCGGGTACAGCATGCTGGTGAGCTTGCTGTCGAGCAAACGATCGAACTCGTCCCACTGCTTAGCGGCCATAAGCTGCTGCAAGCGTTTAAACGTGGTGCGTTTTTTGACGCTAAAGAACACCGACACGGCGATACAAATAATGACGACGGCGGTCCAGAGTGTGCGGGAATCGGGCATATTGAGCTCCTCGGTCGCTCGTAAAACAAGCGGTATGGCAATGCGTGCTAGATGTATTATACGCAGCGTGCAAGCAAACTGGCACAAAAGCGCATCGAGGCCGAGCGTCATCGCTCGCTGCGGTACACTTACCTAAAGTAAACCATGAAGGGAGACATTACCTATGAAGAAGATCGTTTTGGCTTGCGGTGCTGGCGCTGCTACTTCCACGCTCGTTGCCCAGAAGGTCGCCACCATGCTCGACGCCAATGGTTATGCCGGCAAGTATGAGATCGTGCAGTGCGCCATCTCCGAGGCCAAGGACGCTTGCGACGAGGGCGCCGACCTGCTGATCGCCACCACCGTTGCCCCCGAGGGCCTCACCTGCCCGTACGTGAGCGGCGTGCCCTTCATGACCGGCATGAACCGCGTCGCTGCCGAGAAGGCCGTTCTCGACGTTATGGCTCAGTAGGCGCTGCCTGTATGAATGAGCAGAACGCCAATCCGGTCGAGCTCTTTGGCATGCGCGTTGCCCATGTGGGCATTAACGCCACCGACCCGGCAGATGCCTTGGAGATTGCGGAGCTGTTCTCGACGATGATGGGCCTGCCCGTTATCGAGACCCCCGTTTCGTACTTTAACGATTCGCTGGTCGAGATCATGAAGCAGAACGGTCGTGGCGCCAAGGGCCACATTGGCTTTGCCGTCAACGACATCGATGCGGCCGAGAAGTGGTTTGCCGAGCGCGGGCTCGAGGTCAACGAGGAGTCGCGCGTGCTGCTGCCCGACGGCGGCACCAAGCTCGTGTACTTTAAGCGCGAGTTCGCCGGCTTCGCCGTGCATCTGTGCCGCGAGTAGTGCACGAGCTGCCATAGCTAGCAAAAAGGGATAGGGCCGCGTGGCCCTATCCCTTTATTTATGCCGAGGGACTTCCTACCGCGGCAGGCGAATCGTGAAGCGGCTGCCGACGCCCTCGACTGAGGTCACGCCAATGACACCGCCATGGCTATCGACGATCCACTTGGCAATGGCAAGCCCCAGACCCGAGCCCTGCGCGCCGGCATCGCGTGCGTTGTCGGCGCGGTAGAACCGTTCAAACGCGTGAGCTGCGGATTCCTGGTTCATGCCGATGCCCTCGTCCTCAACACTTATGTCGATCGTGCCCACGCCCGCATCGGGCGTTATGCCAAATGTGACGGTCGTTCCCGCATCCGAGTACTTGGCGGCATTCTGCACGATCACGCGCAGAGCCTGCTTCACGAGTGCCACGTCGACGGGCGCGTCGCAGCGCGGGTCGCTGACAAGTGCAGCGTCAAAGGCCAGTCGATACGTGTGCGCGGCATCGATCATCTGCGATTCCTCGCATACCTCGGCGACCAGTGCGGCCAGGTTGGTATGCGCACGCCGCAGGACCGTGCGCCCGGCATCGCCGCGTGCCAAAAACAGCAGCTGCTCCACGAGCTCCTGCATGTGCTCGCTTTCGGCCTTGAGGGACGCGATGGATTCTGCCAGCACGTCCGGGTCGTCTTTGCCCCAGCGGTCGAGCATGTTTACGTAGCCCTGAATCACCGCGATGGGCGTGCGCAGCTCGTGGCTTGCATCGTTGACAAAGCGCATCTGCTGCAGCTTTGCCTCTTGCATCTGGCGCAGCAGGCGGTTGAGCGCGACCTCGATGCTTGCTAGGTCGGCGTCGCCGGTGGTGACGCTCGGCGAGTCGACGCTTGCGCGCTCGATGGCCTGCTCCAGCGTTTCCATCTTGCCGCCGGAGAGCTGCATGCGGCCGAGTTCGTCCACGCGCAGGGCCAGATCGTTGAGCGGCGCCATGGTACGGCGCACGCGGCGGGCGCCGCCGAGCATGTTGAGCACGCTGATGACCTGCCAACCCACAACGACAAGGTAGAGAGGCCATAGCGTGACGAGGTCCTGCGCGAGGGGGAAAGTCTTGGTGGTACGCGCAAGCTCGACGGTATAGGTGAGCGTTGTCAGGTCCCAGCCGCGCGCGGGCGTCAGCGACATGCCGCGAACGGTGGCGCCGGGGATCCATCCTGCGGTAAACGCGCCGTCGGGCAGCGTTTGGTTGTATCCATAGACGAGGATCGCCGCCGCAATAACCAACAGCAACAGATCGAGCCAGACATAGCTCATCAAGCGGCGCCACATATAGCTCCAGTTGATGGCGCGGGCGATGGATGTGACGCGCTTGGCCTCGGCGTTACGCGCGGCAGACATAGCCCACCCCGCGCACGGTCTGGATGATGCGGGCGCCGCCGGCGTCCTCGATCTTGGCGCGCAGGTGCGCGATGTGCACGTCGACGTTGTTGGTGTCGCCCACGTACTCGTAGCCCAGCGCCTCGTGCGCGATGCGCTCGCGTGTGAGCACGGTGCCGGCATGTGTCATAAGCAGGGCGAGGACGTCGAACTCGCGGGCCGTGAGTGCGATGGGC
>USEF01000121.1 GCA_900553475.1 uncultured Collinsella sp.
GCCGTCTGCGAATTTTGGGACATGCGGCCCGCTTTTTCGACCCATCTGTCGGTACACTAAAAGCACTATGGGTACCCGCGAGCGACATATCGGCCACGCGGCCGCCCGATCCGCTCCCGTGGCGGATCCCAGGGGCGGCAGGCTCTTCGCCATGCCGCGATTCCTTGTTGGCATAACACATCAGGTGTACCGCCACCGCGTCTTTGCTATCGCCGGTGTCATCACCGCGCTGTTCCTCATGCTTTTGGTGGTCTTGCCGTCGCTGTTCGCCTTCGACCCCAAACTTTCCAACGCCGTGCCCGCCCATAGCGAGGTGTCCGAAGAGGTCGTGGATGCGCTCGTCCATTCGAGCTCTCTCCCGCTGCTTGTCGCCGCAATAGTATTTTCAATTTGGGGCGTATCGGTCTATCTGCGCTGTTTGGACTATGTGTTGCGCCGCCGCCTTGTTGCCATCGCCACCATCTGCACCCTGTGGATGATCGAAGTCATTCTCAAGTACAAGTCGTTCACGCCGTTCTATGCCACCGTGCTGTGGTACCTGTACTACGTGCCCATGACGCTCATTCCGCTGCTCTACCAGTTGTGTGGCCTGCGCCTTGCGGGCCTGGAGCAACACCGCCTGGGTCGCCGCTACTGCGTTGCGCTGTGGATTGTGGCCATCCTGCTTATCGGATTTGTGCTCACCAACGATTTTCACCAGCAGGTCTTCCGCTTTGACCGTACAAGCGACACCTGGAGCAACGATTACACGTACGGCTGGGGTTATTTCGCCGTCTTAGCGTGGACGGCCTTTAACTTCGTGGCCTTTTTTATCCTGGTTGGTCGGTCCTCGTCCTTTCGCATCCAGCGTTTCTCGGGTACGGCGGCGCTCGTACTGCTGGGTGGCGCATTCTTTGCCATCTCGTATGCGTTGCGCGTGCCCTGGGCATGGAAGCTCAACTTTTCGCTCGTCTATTGCGTTCTGTGCGTGGTGGCGATGGAAATCTGTCTCGATTGCGGTGTCATTCCGTCATATCACGACATTGCCGGCATCTTTGACACCTTGCCGCTTGACCTCAAAGTTCTAACGCGCGACCTGCAGGAAGTCTATGCCACGCCGGTGTCAAAGCCAATGCCGGTAGGCGTGCGCGAGGAGTTGCGGACCCAGGAGCACGGGCGCGCTCATGCCTTTGCCGTGGCGTCCGATCCCGATGTAATGTATCGCGCCTTTCCGCTGCTGGGTGGATCGGCGCTGCTTGCCCAAGACGTGTCGGAGCTCAACGAGCTTAACCGTGAACTGGCACATCGTCGCATGGAGCTGCAGCGTCAAAACGAACTGCTCGCCGCCGACTACGACCTTAAGACGCATTTGGCAGATCAAGAGGCCGAGACCTTGCTGGTCCAAGACGTGGACCAGGCGCTTGCCCGCGCGCTCGAAGGGATGTACGACCTGCTGAGCTCGCTGCCGCCGTTGACCGATGAATCGTCTTCGCACGAGCGTTACCGCATGCTGCAGCGCGCCAAGATGCTTGTCGCCTATTGCAAGCGCAAGGGATCGCTCACGTTGGCGCAGCACGGGGAGAGCGGTTTTGATCGCGACCGCATTCAGCTCATCGCCAACGAGCTCGCAAGCGACCTGCGCACCATCGATATCGATTGCGCCTCGATTATCGCCATACGGCGCCCGATGCACGCCAGTACGGTAAGCGCCCTGTACGACTGCGTGTATGACTTTGCGTTTTTTGCCTACACCACCGACCATCCGGCGCTTATGTATCACTTGGGCGATCATGACCGATGCAGTGTCGAGCTGCGTGCCGCGCTTTTTTCCAACGATGATGCAGATCTTTCGCAGACGCCCGCTGCGCAAGAGCTCGAAAGCGCTCTGCAAGGGCGCAACGTGGCATACCGCCTTGAGGGCGAGCCCGGCCAGCTGCGCATGATCGTCTTGATGCCGAGGGCGGGTGAGTGACGATGCAGATTTCGCTCATTCTTCCCCAAATCGTTGCGCTCGATGTTGTCTTTGCCCTGGCTGCGTGTCTGCAGACGATCCACGTCCCGCTCATCGCATCGCGCCGCTCGTCCTATAACCGTAAGGTGATTTGTGTCTACGAGGCGAGCCTTGTGCTTCACCTAATTATTTCGGCGCTCATCTTGTTCGCGTCGTCTGGCTCATATCTGGTGGCGCCGCTTGACGTTTGCGCCAGGGCAATGGGCGGAGCGTTGTGGCTCAATGCCGTGATCTTTGCCTACGGCATGGTGCTTATGGTGCACTATCGTCGCCCCGTCATGCTGGCCGAACTGTTGCTCGTAGTCGCCGTGACACCGCCGGTGGTGCTTGCCATGGGCTCGGCGTGGACCACGGTCCTTATCGCAGAGGGAGCGTTCTTCCTGTTCCGTTCCATCGCGGCGCTCTTGATGGACATCCGTAACCGCCAGGAGGATATCACCGCGTTCTCGACGATCGAGACCATCAACGTGATTCCCGTGGGCATCCTGTATCTGGACCCGAGGGGCCGTCCGCTGCTCATGAACCGCTGCATGCGCAAAAACCTGGTGGAGCTTCATATGCCCACCGACCTAGGCGATATGAGCGGTACATGGAACGGCCTGCGCAAACTCAGCATGCAAATGCCCGAAAGCAGCCAGAACCGTGTGCGGATTAATC
This sequence comes from uncultured Collinsella sp., assembly GCA_900553475.1. GTDB lineage: Bacteria > Actinomycetota > Coriobacteriia > Coriobacteriales > Coriobacteriaceae > Collinsella. The sequence continues at coordinate 2,648 of USEF01000121.1, forward strand.
TGGACCGCTTTGGTGAGGCGCGGGCGGTGGTCGAGGTTTCTCCCGCCGAGATTCGCTTGTTTGTGCACGATGACGTTATGGTTTCGGGCCGCCTCTTTGAGCGCATTATCGGCCTGGATGTAACAGAGTATGCGCATGCTCATGATCGCCTAGCGCAAGCCAACCACCTGCTTGAGCTTGCGGGCCAAGAGCTCCAAGCCCAGATCGAAGAAGTCAAAAAAGTTGCTGACAATGCGGCCTATCTGCGTATGCGCGCTCGCGTGCACGACGTGATCGGGCAGCGCCTGTCCATCCTCCATCGTTATCTGGAGGAGGGGCGCCTGGATGACGAGTCGCTCGAGCAGATCGACCCGCTGCTGCGCTCAATTGCCGCCGATTTGCGCAGTGGCGGTGCCAGCGAGCCTGCAGAGCAGCTGGGTGATATCGTCCATGCTTTTGGCCTGGTGAGTGTGCAGATCGATGTTGAGGGTGCGCTGCCTGAGGACGCGCGTGTCGCCGCCGCATTTTTGCAGATTATCCGTGAGGCCTCGACCAATGCCACCAAGCATGCACAGGCCCATCGGGTCCATGTGCGCCTGTGGCGGGAGACGTCGGAAGACAGCGCTGTTGCGCGGATGACCGTTTCTAACGACGGCGCGCCTGCACCCGTATCGTATCGCGAGGGAACGGGTATCCCAGGTATGAGGCATGTCGCGCAAGATCTGGGCGGCTGCCTGGAAATCCATGCCGCCCCGCCCTTTACGCTTGCGGTGTCCATCCCGCTCAACGCCAGCGCCACAGCTCAAAGGAGAAGCTCATGATCCGCGTCCTTATAGTCGAAGACCTGGCCATCCTGCGCGAGAGCCTGGCGCGTTCCGTTGGCGACCAGCCCGATATGACCGTTGTTTCCGCCATTGCCGATGCTTCCGAGGCCTTGGGTGTCGCGCTCAAGGAGCGCCCGGACATGATACTGATGGACGTATGCACCGAGCATGATTCCAACGGCATCGTGGCGGCGGCGCGCATTAAAGAACAACTGCCCGAGTGCCGCGTCATTATCATGACCGGCATGCCCGAGATCACCTTTGTCGATCAAGCCCGCGAGGCGGGCGTCGATAGCTTTGTGTACAAGAACGTCGGTATCGACGAGTTGTTCGCCGTGATGCGCTCCACGTTGGCGGGCTATTGCACGTTTCCCAAGCCGCCCGAGAGCATCTTCTCGGGCACGGCGGCCCTCGACGATGTCGAGCTGTCGATCTTGCGCCTTGCCTGCGAGGGTAAGAGCCGCCGCGAGATCGCGGCCGAGCTGTTTATGAGCGAGGGCACCATCAAACGCCGCATCTCGGAGATTCTCAATAAGACCGGCTACGACAACATCATGCGCCTAGCCGTGCGCGCAGTAACGGAGGGCAGCATCGTTCCCAACATGGAGCGCTAGCGCTCGTTACGCATCGGCATAAAGCGGCGGGGCCGCAGGATCAACTCCTGCGGCCCCGCCTGGTGTGCGCGGATGTGTCCGCCAATCCGCGGCTGTCGTGGTCTGCCGCTACGCGATGGTCGCGGTGTAGGAGGCGACGTCCTCGTAGGAATCGGTCAGGTAGGCGTCGATGCCGATGGTCGTATTGACGAGGTCATCAAGGCTATCGAGCGTGCCCTTCGAGAAGGTGAATTCCTCGGTGGCGTTGGTACCGGGCATCAGGTGAGCCGAGAACCAGGGTTCCTTCATGGTGCCGTTGACGTTGGTCTTGCCGGAAGGAGCGTAGAAGGTCAGGTCCTTGTCGCTCTTGTTGGTGATGTTGACGACAAAGCCGATGTCGCCCCAGTCGTCCTTGAACTTCTCGGTGATGGTGATGGTGCACAGGTCGTCATCGGAGACGGTGACGGCGGGGGAGATTTCGATGCTCTGGACGTCGTCGTCTTCGACGGCCTCATCGATCTCTTCTTCCTTCTCGGCCGCCTCGCGATCCTTCTTCACCGTACCGGACAGATCCTTGTCGGACTTGGTAAAGACAAGATTGCCGTCATCTTCTTCGAGGATGAGTTTGCCGTCCTTGAGCTTCATGTCGTGCGACTCATCTTCGGCGGTGATGGTTACGGTGGCGGCGTCCTTTGCCTCCCATTTAAGGTCGACGACTTCAAGGAACAGGTCGAGGGCGCCTGTACCGTCCTCATCGAGAATCAGGACGCAGTGGACACCCCAATCCTCGAGCATCTTCATGTACTCATCGGTCAGCTCTTCGCCATCCACGGTTCCACCCGAGAGTTCCCAGCTGCCGACGAAGTTGGCCTTGGGGTCTTTGCCGCCGCTGCTGCAGCCCGTCAGGGCAAAGGCGAGCGCCAGGACGCATGTCAGAAATGCGAGTACGGACTTTTTGAACGTTGTCTTCATGGTGTCCTCCTTCTTGTGTGAAAACCCATAGAAGCAAATGCGGGGGTGGCGGGCCCCCCGCCAATTACCAGATAGAGGGGTTAGGGCCTGGGCGTTCCGCAGTTGCTGCAGAACTTGCCGCCGTTTTCGCTGCCGCAGTTGGGGCAGAACCACTTGGTCGGTGCCGGGGCGGGTGCGGGACTGCCACACTCGGGGCAGAACTTGCCGGTGTTGGTGGCACCGCAGCTGCAGGTCCACGTGCCGGCCGCGGGGGCAGCGGCAGGGG
>USEF01000122.1 GCA_900553475.1 uncultured Collinsella sp.
ACCGTCTGATTCTTGAGAACCTGGTGCGCTACCAAAACGAGGAGGTGGCGATCGTCGCCGCCGAGACTGAGGAGGCTGCTGACAAGGCGCTCAAACTCATTAAGGTCGACTATGAGGTGCTCGAGCCGCTGCTCGACTTTACCAAGGCGCTCGATAATGACATCGTGGTCCACCCCGAGGGTGACGTGACCTTTATGTTCCCGCAGGGCGGCGACGTTCCGCGCAACTTGGTATGCAGCGGCAAGAGCGACTTTGGCGACTTGGACGAGGCCTTCGCCCAGAGCGACATCGTCTTCACTCGCACCTACACCAGCCAGGCCACGCAGACCGCGCCCATGGAGACCTTCCGCGCCTTCGCGACGACCGACGCGTTTGGGCGTATCTCGGTGACCACCTCCACGCAGGTGCCCTTCCACGTGCGCCGCATGGTCGCGCAGTCGCTCGATATCCCGCAGTCGCAGGTGCAGGTCATTAAGCCGCGCATCGGCGGCGGCTTTGGCTCCAAGCAGACGGGCTGCTGCGAGATCTTCGTTGCGTTTGTGACGCAGCAGACCGGCCGTCCGAGTTACTGCTGCTACACCCGTGAGGAGACCATCACCGCGGGCAACTCGCGCCACCAGATGCAGATGACCGTCAAGCTGGGCGCCATGAACGACGGCACCATCACGGCCATCGATCTGCACACGCTGTCTAACGCCGGCGCGTACGGCGAGCACGCTACCACGACGATCGGCCTCTCGGGCCACAAGAGCCTGCCCATCTACAACCACGTGAAGGCGAGCCGCTTTAGCTGGGACGCCGTCTACACCAATACCAACCGCGGCGGCGCGTATCGCGGTTACGGTGCCACCCAGGGTCAGTTTGCCGTGGAGAGCGCTGTCAACGAGCTCGCCGACATGCTGCACATGGACCCCGCCGACCTGCGCCTTAAGAACATCGTGCGCGAGGGCGAGGTCATGCCGCAGTACTACAACGAGAAGCTCAACGCCTGCGCACTCGACCGCTGCCTGCTGCGCGCGATGGACATGATCGGTTGGCGCGACAAGCCGCTGGCCGTCGACCTGAGCGACCGCGTGCGCGCCCTGGGCTGCGCTCTCACCATGCAGGGCTCGGGCATCTCCAACGTGGACATCGCCGGCATCGACATGCGCCTGGAAGAGGACGGCTTCATTACCATCGGCACCGGCGCCACCGATAACGGCATGGGTGTCGACACGATCCTGGCGCAGATTGCCGCCGAGGAGCTGGGCGTGGAGAGCTCGCTGATCGTGGTGCGCGGCGTGGACACCGACGTGTCGCCGTTCGACGCCGGCTCGTACGCGAGCTCGGGCACGTACGTGACGGGCCTGGCAGCCAAGAACGCCGCGACCGAGCTGCGCGAGAAGATCTGCGCCAAGGCCGCCCAGATGTGGGACGTGGACGCCGCCGATGTGGTCTTTGATGGTCAGTATGTGCGCCTGTCCGACGAGCGTGCCGCGCGCGAGCAGAACCGCTACCTCACGCTGCGCGACTTTGCCAACCTGTGCGTCAAGAACATCGCGGGCGGTGACGCGCTCACCTCGCATGCCTCTGCCTGCCTGCCCGTTTCGCCTCCGCCGTTTATGGCCGGCATTGCCGAGGTCGAGGTCGATAAGGCCACCGGCAAGGTGACCGTGGTGGACTACGCGGCGGCTGTGGACTGCGGCACCGTTATTAACGAGGCGCTCGCGCGCGTCCAGGCCGAGGGCGGCATTGCCCAGGGTATAGGCCATGCGCTCTACGAGATCGTCGAGCACGACGACCGCGGTCGCCTGCGCACCGGCAACTTTATGAGCTACAAGCTACCCACGCGCCTGGATATCGGCAGCATTCGCGTGGCCTTTGAGCCGAGCTACGAGCCGACGGGCCCGTTTGGCGCCAAGTCGATCGGCGAGGTCGTCATCAACACGCCGCTCGCCGCCGTTGCCTCGGCCGTGGCACACGCCACCGGCCACCAGGTGCGCTCGCTGCCGATCACGCCCGAGAAGGCCCTGCTGGGGGAGTAGCGGGTCGGCGAACAAGTCGTACAAGTCGTAATTGGCGGGGCGGGGCAACTCGTCCCGCCTTTTGCACTCGTGGTGAGGTCGTGAGCTTGTAAAAGGTGTGCGTGCGCTTGTCGTTCGTATCTGCTATCATTCCTAGTCTGTGCGCTCATGCGGGCGTGGCGGAATTGGTAGACGCGCCAGATTTAGGTTCTGGTGGGATTCCCGTGAAGGTTCGAGTCCTTTCGCCCGCACCATCGCACCTGCGTCGGCCTTGGCCGTCGCGACACTTTGTTGCATAAAGGTACCAGCACCTCAGATAAGCTGGGCAGTATGAGGAGGAACGTGTTGAACATCACCGCTTCTGACGTCAAGGACGCCAAGCTCACCGCTACGGTCACCATCCCGGCCGCCGACGTCGACGCCGCGATCAAGAAGGCCTACAAGGACACCGCCAAGAAGTACCGATTCCCGGGCTTCCGCGCCGGTAAGGCTCCCCGTCCGGTCATCGACTCCGCTCTTGGCGCCGAGGCTACCCTCGCTCAGGCCACCAACGACCTGATCGCCGCCAACGAGCCCGCCGTCCTCAACGAGCTGGACATCGTCCCCACCAAGAACGGTGACTACAAGGAGCTCGACCTCGCCAAGGATCACGAGGACTACACCTACACCGTCGAGTTCTCCCTGCGTCCTGCCGCTGAGCTCTCTTCCTTCGACGCCGTCGAGATCGAGATGCCCCCTGCGGAGGTCACCGAGTCCGAGATTAACAACCAGGTCGAGATGCTCCTCAACTACCGTGCCACCTTCGAGGACGTCGAGGGCCGCGCCGTCGAGGCCGAGGACTACGTTACCGTCGACCTCAAGGCCGTCGAGAACGCCGACAACTTTGCCGCCGAGGGCCGCATGCTCATCGCCGGTAGCGACAGCAACCCCAAGGAGTTCAACGAGGCCCTGATCGGCGCCAACGTTGACGACGTCAAGTCCGTCACCTGGACCGACGAGGTCGAGGAGGGCGAGGAGGCCGAGACTCACACCGTCGAGGTCACCGTCAAGGGCATCAAGGTCCGTAACACCCCCGAGCTCACCGACGAGCTCGTCAAGTCCGACTTTGGCTTCGACAGCATCGACGCCATGCGCGACGCCATCAAGCTCGAGATCGAGCAGGACAAGGCTTCCCGTCTCCCGGCCGAGAAGGAGAACCGTTGCGTCTCCGCTCTCGCCGAGCGTCTGCAGCTCGACGAGATGGACGCCGACTACGAGCAGTCCGTCTTTGAGGAGCTTGGCCAGAACTTCCTGTCCAACCTCGCTGCCCGCGGCATGACGCTGGACACCTGGCTGCCCGCTTCCGGCCTGACCATGGAGCAGTTCATCGGCGATCTGCACAAGCAGGCCAACGACGTTGCCCGTGAGTCCCTGGCTCTGGACGCCCTCGCCCGCGAGCTCAAGATTGAGGTCACCGAGGACGACATCAACGCCGAGTTCGAGAAGGCTGGCGTCAAGGACGTCGAGGCTTCCAAGGCCGAGTTCATCGCCGATGGCCGCATGCCTGCCGTCCGTGAGTCCATCCGTCGCTCCAAGGCCGTCGACCACCTGGTCGAGAACGCCAAGGTGACCGAGGTCGACGAGACCGCCAAGGACGCCGAGTAATTCTCGCCACCTTGCCCGCGAGCGCATGCGTGCGTCCGTGATGGGGTAAAGTTATACACCGGTTATCCGGTTGCTTCGTACGGTGCCAGCCAATGCATAGCATGCGGGCACCGTACGTTTATCTAGAACCATTTGGTCCGCAAGAGAGAAATGGAGATGCGTATGATCGCTAAGTTCGATTCCGCCCTCGTGCCATACGTTATCGAGCAGACGCCGCGCGGCGAGCGCAGCTACGATATCTATTCGCGCCTGCTCAACGACCGCATCATCTTCTTGGGCGAGGAGATCAACTCCGTCAGCGCCAACCTGGTCGTTGCCCAGCTGCTGCATCTTGAGAGCCAGGATGCCGAGAAGGATATCTCGCTCTACATCAATTCGCCCGGTGGCGAGGTCTACTCCGGCCTGGCGATTCTGGACACTATGAACTTCATTAAGCCGCTGGTCTCCACCATCTGCGTCGGTATGGCTGCCTCTATGGCCGCCGTGCTGCTTTCGGCCGGCGCCAAGGGCAAGCGCTTCTGCCTGCCGCACTCCAAGGTCATGATTCACCAGCCCAGCGGCGGTGCCCAGGGCCAGCAGACCGAGATCGAGATCGTGGCCGAGGAGATCAAGAAGACCCGCCGCGAGCTCAACCAGATCCTATCCGATGCCTCGGGCCAGCCCATCGAGAAAGTCCAGGCCGATACCGAGCGCGACAACTACCTGACCGCTGCCGAGGCCCTCGACTACGGCCTGATCGACCGTATCGTCACCTCGCGCGACATCGCCGCGAAGGACGCTTAGGATGGCCGGTAACATGCAGGACAACTTCGACGAGAACGGCAACCCCATCCGCTGCTCCTTCTGCGGAAAAGAGCAGGGGCAGGTTCGCCGCCTTGTTAAGGGTCCGACCAACATCTTTATCTGTGACGAGTGCGTCGCCGCCTGCTCCGAGATCCTTGAGGAGTCGCTGGCTTCGGACTTTATGGACGCTGCCCGCAACGGCAAGCTGCCGGGCTTCCTCAACGATCACGGCCAGGCTGCGTCCCAGCCTGCCGTGGACCCCGAGGCCGAGGGCTTTGAGCTCGAGGACGACGCCCGTCAGGTCATTACGCATGTGCCGACGCCGCACGAGATCTATGACGAGCTTTCGGCCTATGTCATGGGCCAGGAGGACGCCAAGCGCGCCATGTCGGTTGCCGTGTACAACCATTACCGCCGCGTGATCGAGGGCGGTGCTGCGCTTTCGGCCTTTGGCGACGGCTTGGATTCGCAGCTCGACGATGATATGGACGAGGTGGAGCTCGCCAAGTCCAACATTTTGCTGCTCGGTCCCACCGGTACCGGTAAGACGCTGCTCGCCCAGACGCTTGCGCGCATCCTCGAGGTGCCGTTTGCCATCGCCGACGCCACGGCGCTCACCGAGGCCGGTTACGTGGGCGAGGACGTGGAGAACATCCTGCTCAAGCTCATTCAGGCCGCAGACTTCGACGTCCAGAAGGCTCAGATCGGCATCATCTATA
>USEF01000123.1 GCA_900553475.1 uncultured Collinsella sp.
CCGGCTGCTCAGCATAAATAGCGGTGAGTTCCGTTCCATCGGCGGCGGCGCCATGGAATTGTTCGATGAGTGACATTGCGAATCCCTTCGGAACGTGCCATTGATATATGGTTCGCCTCCGATGCTACGACATCGTTCCGTCATGTCACCGCATATTCAGCGATTCCGGGGTATGAGAAGGGCTCCCGTTTTCCGATGTGGAGAGCGGGAGCCCTGACGCCGGTGGAGGCTTATGGCATTGTTATGCCATGATGCCGCGCTTGCGGTCGATGACGCGCATGATCGCCTTGTAGATCTCCATCAGCGGGATGATCAGGAAGGCCAGGCCCAAAGCGGCAAGAACGCCCTTGAGCTCAAGCGTCACAGGGCCGAAGAACATCTCGGCAAGCGTCGGCTGCACGGTCACGATCACCGTCAGCACCAGTGCCAGCGCGGCGGAAGCCCACAGCCACTTGTTCTGCTTCTTCATGGTGAACAGCGACGCACGACGGCTGCGCATATTGAAGCAGTGGAAAATCTCGACCATGTTGAGCGTGATGAACGCCATCATCACGCCTTCCTCGTCGGCATTGCCGGCGATCATATCGGCGATGTGGATGTAGCCCATGTCAAAGTACACGCCCACAAAGAAGCTCGCCAGCACCAGCACGGTGATGATCAGGCCCTGGACCACGCAGTCCAGACCCATATGACCGGCAAAGACACCGTCCTTGGCGTTGCGCGGCTTGCGCTTCATGATGTCGCCCTCGGCATCCTCCATGCCCAGCGCGAGCGCGGGGAAGCAGTCGGTGACCAGGTTCACCCACAGCAGCTGCACCGGCTGAAAGATGGTAAAGCCGATGAGCGTGGCGATAAACACCGAGAACACCTCGGCAAGGTTGGCCGAAAGCAGGAACTGGATGACCTTGCGGATGTTGTCGTAGATGCGGCGACCCTCTTCGCAGGCACCGATGATGGTGGCGAAATTGTCGTCGGCGAGCACCATGTCGGCGACGTTCTTGGTGACGTCGGTACCAGTAATGCCCATGCCCACGCCGATGTCGGCGCGCTTGATGGACGGGGCGTCGTTGACGCCGTCGCCCGTCATGGCCACGATCTGGTCGCGCGACTTCCAAGCCTCGACGATGCGTGTCTTGTGCTCGGGCTGGACGCGGGCGTACACGCCGTAGTCCTCGATGTGCGCGTCGAGTTCATCGTCGCTCATGCGATCGAGGTCGGCACCGGTGATGGCATGGCTGCGATCGGTGACGATGCCCAGCTGCTTGGCGATGGCCACAGCGGTGTCGATGTGGTCGCCCGTGATCATGACGGTGCGGATACCGGCATCGTGGGCCTCGCGGATGGCGTCGGCGACCTCGGGGCGGACCGGGTCAATCATGCCGGACAGGCCGCAGAAGACCAGGTCGTGCTCGAGCGCAGCGGGGCTGCAGTCGCTCGGGACCTCGGTGTAGGTGCGGCTTGCCAGCGCCAGCACGCGCAGGGCCTCGTCGGCCATGGCCTTGTTGGCGGCCACGAGCTCGGCGCGACGCTCCTCGGTCAGCGGAACGACCCTGTCGCCGTCGTAGATATGGGTGCACAGGCCGATCACCACGTCGGGCGCGCCCTTGGTGTACTGCTCATACTCGCCGTCCAGGGTCTCGACGACCACGGACATCATCTTGCGGCCCGAGTCGAACGGGGCCTCGCCCACGCGCGGGTGCTCGGCAGTCAGGCCAGTGAGGCCCGCCTTGCCGGCGTCGTTGACGAGCGCGCACTCAGTCGGCTCGCCCACGGCCTCGCCCAGCTCCTCGTCCCACTGGGCATCGGAGCACAGAGCCATGCCGGCCAGGAACTTCTCCTTAGGCGCGGCGAGCTCGTGCTTGACGACGGTCATCTTGTTTTGGGTAAGGGTACCGGTCTTGTCGGAGCAGATGGTCTGCGTGCAGCCAAGGGTCTCGACGGCAGAGAGCTTGCGGATGATTGCCTGGCGCTTGGCCATCTTGGTCACACCAAGCGACAGCACGATGGTCACGACGGCGACCAGGCCCTCGGGGATGGCAGCGACGGCGAGCGAGACGGCGACCATAAAGGTATCGAGCAGGGCGGTCGGGTCGGTAAGAACGTTGCCCACGCCGTGGCGGATGATATCGACACCAAAGATAACGACGCAGATGACGATAACCATGATGGTGAGGATGCGGCTGAGCTCGGCAAGCTTCACCTGCAGCGGCGTGAGCTCTTCCTTGGCCTCGGCCAGGGCGCCGGCAATCTTGCCCATCTCGGTGTTCATACCGGTACCGACCACGACAGCGCGACCGCGACCGTACACCACGGTGGAACCCATGTAGCACATGTTCTTGCGGTCGCCGAGCGGCACGTCGTCGGTGCCGGCGGCGAGCTCGATCACGTTGGCATGCTTCTCGACGGGCACGGACTCGCCGGTAAGGGCGGCCTCCTCGATCTTCATCGTGGCGCTCTCGAGCACGCGGCAGTCGGCCGGGACGGAGTCGCCCGCCTCGAGCATGATCACATCGCCGGGCACGAGCTCGGCGCTCGGCAGGTGCACGAGCTTGCCGTCGCGCAGCACCTTGGACTGCGCGGCGCTCATCTCCTGCAATGCCTCGAGAGCTTCCTCGCTCTTGGCCTCCTGAACCACGCCCAGCACCGAGTTGACGATAACGACGAACATGATGATGGCGACGTCGGCAAAGTCCGCCTCACCCTTGACCATGCCCGTGAGTGCACTGATGACGGCGGCAACGATCAGCATGATGACCATGGGGTCGGCCATCTGCTCAAAGAAGCGCTTCCACAACGGCGTCTTCTCGGCTTCCTCGAGCTTGTTAGGGCCTGTCTTGGCGAGGCGCGACGACGCCTCGTCGTTGCTCAGGCCGAGGTTCTCATCGACACCTTGGTCGCTGAGTACCTCCGCCGCGGCGGACAGGTATTCCTTTTGCATATAGAGTCCCCTCCTGGGATTCGGGCCACTCAGCAGATTGATGCCCGATCATAATTCCCAGGAGAAGGGCAAGGGCTCATCAAGGCTGCCGTGCTGAGCGGCAGTTGATAGTGGAGCTATGGTACCCCAAAGCGGCGCGTCTAGCCAAAACATTCCAATTGGAAACACGGCTCGAGTGCAACGATGCAGACCGTGTGATGCTCAACATTGATAAAACGTTTTTTCTTCGGCGCATCGTCAAACTGAAATATCGCCCAGATAGCAGCGGTCAGAACGGTTGATAAAGTTATTTCATATACCGTTTTTACCGCAAAAAATGAACTTCTAATTCGGCATACGGTCGATTTTTGAGGGTATTCGGTCGTCATTTCGTTATAATCATCTCAGTTTTATTTCTTATGGTTTATCTATCAGCGCAAGACGATGTCAGATGGAGGTCTGAATGTACAAGCGCACCAAGATTGTATGCACCATGGGTCCCGCCTGCGATAGCGACGAGACCATCCGCGAGATGATCAAGGCGGGCATGAACGTCGCCCGTTTTAACTTCTCGCACGGATCCTACGACGAGCACCACGGTCGCATCGAGCGCGTCCGTCGTATTTCCAAGGAGCTCGGTCTGCCCGTCGGCATCCTGCTCGACACCAAGGGCCCCGAGGTCCGCACCGGCCTTCTGGTCGACGGCAAGAAGGTTGCCGTCAAGACCGGCGATAAGATCGTCGTTACTGCTCAGCCCACGTCCGAGGATTTCCACGGCACCTCTGAGCACATCTCCCTCGACTACCTGGCTCTGCCCTCCGAGGTCGAGAAGGGCTCCCTCATCCTGATCGATGACGGTCTGGTTGCCCTCGAGGTCGAGTCCGTCGACGGCCAGGACATGACCTGCGTCGTTAAGAACGACGGCCTGATCGGCGAGCGCAAGGGCGTCAACATGCCCAACGTCAACATCTCGCTGCCCGCCATCACCGAGCGCGATCGTCAGGACATCCTCTTTGGCCTGACCGAGAACATCGACTACATCGCCGCTTCCTTCATCCGTGACGGCGAGTCCGTCCGCGGCATCCGCGAGCTTTGCCGCGAGAACGGTGGCGAGCACGTGACGATCTTCCCGAAGATCGAGTGCGCCCTGGGCGTCGAGAACTTCGACGAGATTCTCGAGGCTTCCGACGGCATCATGGTCGCCCGTGGCGACCTGGGCATCGAGATCAAGCCCGAGCTCGTTCCGCACATCCAGAAGGAGATCATCGCCAAGTGCAACGCGGCCTACAAGCCCGTTATCACCGCTACGCAGATGCTCGACTCCATGCAGCAGAACCCGCGCCCAACGCGCGCCGAGGTTGCCGACGTTGCTAACGCCATCTACGACGGCACCGACGCCGTTATGCTCTCTGGCGAGTCCGCTGCCGGTAAGTACCCGGTCGAGGCCGTCAAGATGCAGGCCAGCATTGCTCTCGAGACTGAGAAGTACCTCCCGGCTCACGCTCCGCTCGAGGTTCCGGCTGACGCTCACGGCACCCGCGTCGTCAACAACGTTGTGGGTATGTCCGCTGTGAACATGGCTACCACCGTTGGCGCCAAGTGCATCACCGTGCCGACGACCACCGGTCGTACCGCTCGCCTGATCTCGCACTTCCGTCCCAACATGCCGATCTGCGCGTTCTCCCGCCACGAGTGGGCCGTCCAGCAGATGATTATGTACTGGGGCGTTATCCCGCACCAGGCCGAGATTACCCAGGGCACCGTCAACGGCACGATCGTCAAGGCGATCGAGACCGCTAAGGAGCTCGGCTACGTCAAGGCCGGCGATCTGACCGTCGCTACCGCTGGCGATCCCCGCATGAGCGTCCAGCTCGAGGATAAGGTCTCCTCGACCAACGTCGCTTACGTCGCTCAGGTGCGCTAAATCGTACTTGCAAGCAGATTTGCATTGCAAAGGGCCCGGAAGGCATTGCGGGCTTTTTTAAGACCTTCTTCATATGCCGCCTCATCGATTTGCGTTCAGTCGCAAGCCTCTCCGATGCCGAGCGCACCACCGAAGACGCCTGCGACGGGAGCCGTTGGTCAATTGGGATGAACTGTTCACCGTCAAGCCGGCCGGCTAGCAGCTAGCGATCAGGGGGACTGCGGGGACGTCAGAAGCGGCAACGCGAGCCGCAAAGCCCGCC
>USEF01000124.1 GCA_900553475.1 uncultured Collinsella sp.
AGCGCGAGCGCGACCTGGCGCGCGCCGTCCTGGCCGTGAAAGGCAAGTACGGCAAGAACGCGCTCGTCAAGGGATTAAGCTTTACCGCCGGCGCCACCGCGCGCGAGCGCAACGATCAAGTTGGAGGACACCGTGCCTAAACCCAAACAACAGCCCATGCGCCCGCCGACCGCCTTCGAGCGCCTGGCGGACCCCGAGGGCAGACGCCGCGCAGCCGACCCCAACCTCACTGCCAACGGTGCCGTGCGCGCCAACCGCGCCGCACAGTTTATGCCCTTTGCCGCCCTCACGGGATACTACGAACTCGTGCGCAAGCAGGAAATCACCGTCGAGCAAAAACGTGAGCTCACGGAAGAAAAAGCCCTCGAGCTTTCGCAAAAGCTCGAGGGCCTCAAACGCGGCGACTTGGTGCGCGTCACCTATTACGATACGTACGGCTATCGTAGCCGCACGGGCATTCTCGACGAAGCGTTACCCGCATTCAAGCTGCTCAAACTCAGGGATATCGCCATCAACTTCGACGATATCCAGGACATTGAGCTACGCGGACGAGCCTAGCGACGAGAACGCTTGCGCAAGACGAGAGCAATGCCAAGCACTGCGGCAGCTGCAACCAGCAATCCCAAGACCAGCGTGAGGGTCGAGTCGCCAGCGCGAGGCAGCGAGCCGTCCTTCGGAGTCTTCTTAGCGGTCGTCGTGACGGTGGTCGTGGTGCTGCTCGACTGGTCGTTGCCACCCGTCTGGCTGCCGCCAGGCTGATCGCCGCCACCCGGCTGCGAAGGATCGGTGGGTTCCGTCGGATCCGGAGTACCGGGATCAACCGGATTCTCCGAATTCTCCTTGCGCTGGATCCAGACCTGGCAACCATAGAACGGGTTGGCGGTACCAAGGCACAGACCCTGGTTGGTCACCGCAAAGGTGCGCAGACCATGGTTATACGGATCGTTAAAGCCATTGGTCGTCAGCGTCGTAAAGTTCACGCCGTCCTCGGTCACATACATATCAAAGCCGCGCTCGGCATCGCGCAGGTAACACATGCACGTAAGGACACTCTGCAACTTCTTGAGGTTCTCCTCGCTCAGCAGCTTATCGAGCGCATCCTGAATATCGCTCGGCAGCTCGGTGCCATAGGCATCCTCGTACTGCTGCTTAAGGCTCTCATAGCTATCGAGCATGTCCTGATACTGGTCGGCAAAGGACTTGAAGTACGCGATCTCGCCATCGATCTTCTGGACATAAGCGGCGTCGTCCTCAAAGTCCTGGGACATCGTCGCGGCCTGATCGCAAAGACCGCCCGCGGCATCCTCCAGCGCATCGCTCAGATCGCCAAAGCCCTTAGCAACCTCGGTCTTCTCGTCATCGACATCGACGGCCTTGTTTGAATCATCAACCTCAGCAGCTTCGTTCGAATCATCGACCTCGACGGCCTCGTTTGAATCATCGTCCGCAAGCGTGTTCACGGGAACGATGGGGTCGTCAGGCGATTTCTTGTCGAGCAGGTGATTGAGCAGGTCCCTAAGGCGCTGAACCTGAGAGTCCCACTCCTCGGGCGTCATATCGATAATGTCGCCATTGGAGAACTGGCCGATCGGCTCAAGCAGGCTCGCGGTATCAAAGGTACCGATATACAGCTTGCCGTCGAACTTCTGCATGCGCCAAATGTACTGGTTCTCGTTTCGGCCAAAGCCCGAAGTCAGGCCGGAAATACCGCCCTCGGGGAACATGTCGGTGCGATCGCCAACGACGAGCTCCATGTTCTCGTCCTTGTCCATGCGATAGATGTTAACCGACTGCTCAAGATTGGCATTCACAAACGAGCAGTCAACGCCACCCATGCTGCTCTTGCCGCCCTCTTCGGTGTTGGATTTGTTGAACAGGATGCGCTCGAGGGCAATCTCCTCGTCGTTGTATTCACCGATATAGAGGTAGTCGTTGTAGACGATGAGGTTGGCAGCGCCAGAACGGGTACGGGCAGGATCGATGCCAAAGCAGTACTTTGCACCGTCCGTCTTCTGATCGCCGACAATGGGAGTCCACGAATAGCTGCCGTCGGCATTCTTGTCGCCACGGACCATGGCAAACGACTGCATGGAATTATCATCGGGAGCGTTCTCGGGCGTACCGGTGCAGATGGTCGCATAGAGATGGCCATTGTACGAGACCATATCCCAAATGGCGCCGCCGTAGATGCTGTCCTGATAGCGAATCGCCGGATAGCCAAACAGCGTCTCCGAGTTGGCAATCTCGGTGAAGCTGTCCTGGCCCTTCGAGGGGTCAGACGACGTCAGGATTGTCGACACAAAATTACCGTTCGCGTCTTTACCCACATTACTGATGACGAGCTGGCCATCATGGACGCACATGCCGCGGATACCGGTAGAAATGCCCTGCTTGTAGGCAGCACCGTAATCCTGCATGCTCGAAAGGCCCTGATAGACAACTTTGTACTCATCCGTCTTAGGATCGATCTCGTATACAGCAGGCAGGCCGCCTTTGCCGTCATTGGTCCTGACGCTGCCGCAGAAATAGAGCTTACCCTTATAGCTCACGGCATTGCGGAACAAAGGAGCGACGCCGTTGAGCGATTCAGAGAGTAGCAGCTTGGTCTCACCGGTCTTGGTATTGATCTTGACCAAGATGCCGCCGCTGTCCTTGTCGGCCGTGCCGTCCTCCTTCTGCTGTCCATAGAAGAAGGTACCGTTAAACATGGCCTCCAGCGTCAGGCGCATGGTTTCGACATCAAAGGAATCGCCCAGCGTGCTGTTCATGAGCGTCAGCGTGTTGCCCATCGCCGCATAGCAGGTGCCCACATAAAGCCAGTCACCATAGCTCGCAGCCGCCCAAGTGTAGCTCTGGCCGCGATCGCCTTCGTTGTTGGCCGTATTACCATCGGCGCCCGGAACGGCAACGGCACCGTTACCCTGGTAGTCGACGATGCCATCCGGCTGCGACGTTCCTACCGTAGGATGCGAGAGCTTCTCAAAGGAATACCCATTTCCCGCATTGTAGGTAACGGCACCCGATGCGTCTTCGGCGTGCGCCGGCAGCGGCGATACCAAGATAGCGGCAAGCGCTGCCACCAAGCCAAGTGTTCCCACTCGTCTCATAAGGTTATAGCCTCCCCTGTCCTAAAGCCCAGTTTTAGCATTCTTCATTTCTGTCCACGGTTAATTGCAATCTGAGCACAGCAATAATCAGTGTATAAATATACACCTGTAATTTTTTGGACGGGTTCATAGATGCTCGATTGGTAGCGAATTCCGCGCAAACCGTCACCAAACTCCACTTTTGCCGCATCTAAAGGTTATTTTTGCGCAAATTTTTGGATGCCGATAGTCACAATGGGCAGGAGGCTGGTACCCACCGGAGAGGGCAACGCCTACATTTTCATAACGTAATAGCCCGCACCCCTCACTGCCGCCTCGAGTGTGTCGCGATCAACCGGGCGCTTCGAGCGCACGCGTGCCGTGTGGTCCGCGTACGTTACCGTAGCCCACACGCCATCAAGCGCATTGAGGGCATTCGTCACATTCCGGGCGCAGCCGTCGCAACTCATGCCGCCGATAAGGAGTTCCTCACGATAGGGGTAGTGGGACTCGTCGGTGTCTGCCACCACAACCTTTTTGGCCTTCTTGCCGCTCGCACCATCGCTGCAGCAACTCTTCCCGTGTGTCGAAGCGGCAATGCGACGCAGTCCAAAAAACATGCCGACGGCAATGACGGTCAGCACGATGAGATTCGCAGGGTTGAGCAAGTCACTCATGCGTTCCCCTTTCAGTAGCACTATCTAGATACCCCCATGGGGTGTCCCCATCTTAACCCAAAATCATGTCCGTTCGGTCAATTAGTTTTCCTCTTCAAACTTTTTTGTTGACCATGGCTTACTTTCGTGTATAAGTTTTCCTAGGCAACAGTTTAGATCCGTAAGGAGCGACGTGACTCGAACCATAGACATCCCAACGTTTCAGGCAGCAGTCGTGCGCAACTGCTCCCCCACGCTCGCGGGCATCAAGCCGGCATCGCTCTTTACCTATCCAGGCACCTACGCCCACGGGGACGGCTCGACCGCAACAGAAACCATCGCAGAACGCCGAGCACGCCTGCTCAACGTTATCGCCCAGTGCAACCGCGAGCTTGACCCGCTTGGCATCCACCTGAGTGTTTTGGTCTGGCGGCCCTGCGGAGCGCTCGTGTACGTGTACCGAGCCAAAAGCCTCACCACCTATTTCGCGGACCCTCGCGCCAAAACGGCGCTCGCCTCGGAAGGCTACGACACGAGAGACCTTTCGACATGCCTTGTGCATTTGGCATCACGCATCACGCTCGCGAGTAATAACGTCGCGGAATGCGCCTGTAGCCAGACTCGATGCGCACTACCCCAGCAAGCTAGCTGCAGCAACGACTGCACCTGCGAGTTTCCGCACGAAATAGGCTACTTCCTAGGATATCCCTACGACGACGTGCACGAGTTTATCGTCCAGCGCGGCGAGAACTATAAGGTCTTTGGGGCCTGGAAGGTCTACGCAAATGTCGAGCAGGCACTTGCGACATTTGATGCCTACCGCGCCTGCACCCAATACTTCACCTTTGTCTATCAGCAGGGCTACAGCTTGGCGCAACTTGCCCAGGCAACCCGATAGAACATAGAAGCCGTGGCAACCTGCCGCACAACTGAAAGGACTCAACATGAGCAAGATCGCCGTCGTCTACTGGAGCGGCACGGGCAACACCGAGGCCATGGCAAACCTCGTTGCCGAAGGTGCAACCGATGCCGGCGCCGAGGCAGAGGTCATCTCCTGCGCCGACTTCTCCGCAGACAAGGCCGCTGGCTATGACGCTATCGCCTTCGGCTGCCCCGCCATGGGCAGCGAGGTGCTGGAGGAAATGGAGTTCCAGCCCATGTTCGATGCCTGCAAGCGCAGCCTCGGCGGCAAGAAGGTCGTCCTCTTTGGCTCTTATTCGTGGGCCGAGGGCGAATGGATGGACAACTGGAAGGCGGACGCCGACGAGGAGGGCGTCAACGTCGTCGATTCCGTCATCTGCTACGACGCCCCCGATGATGAGAGCGAAGCGGCCTGCCGCGCCCTTG
>USEF01000125.1 GCA_900553475.1 uncultured Collinsella sp.
GATAACCACATCCAGCAGGGCAATCAGCTCGGTATTGACGTTAAGCGCATCACCTGGAAGCGCGTCGTCGACATGAACGACCGTCAGCTGCGCCATGTTATCGATGGCATTGGCGGTAAGGCCCAAGGTGTGCCGCGCGAGGACGGCTTCGACATCACCGTTGCCTCCGAGGTCATGGCAATCCTGTGCCTGTCTACGAGCATCAACGACCTCAAGGAACGCTTGGGTGAGATTGTCGTCGGCTATAGCTTTGCCGGCGAGCCCGTCCGTGCCCGCGACCTCAAGGCCCAGGGTGCCATGGCCGCGTTGCTTAAGGACGCGCTTAAGCCCAACCTGGTGCAAACGCTCGAGGGCACGCCCGCGTTTGTCCACGGCGGTCCCTTCGCCAACATTGCCCACGGCTGCAACTCTATTATGGCCACGCGTATGGCGATGCGCTTTGGCGATGTTGCCATTACCGAGGCCGGCTTCGGTGCCGATCTGGGTGCCGAGAAGTTCCTCGACATCAAGTGCCGCATGACGGGCGTTCGCCCCAGCGCCGTCGTGGTCGTCGCGACCGCTCGTGCGCTTAAGTACAACGGTGGCGTCGCCAAGGCCGACCTCAACGAGGAGAACCTCGAGGCACTCAAGGCTGGCATGCCCAACTTGTTGCGTCATGTCGACAACATCCAGAACGTTTATGGTCTGCCCTGCGTGGTCGCCATCAACCGCTTCCCGACGGACACCGAGGCTGAGCTTGCACTCATCGAGTCCGAGTGCCAGAAGCTCGGCGTCAACGTTAAGCTTTCCGAGGTCTGGGCCAAGGGCGGCGAGGGCGCGCTCGAGCTGGCCGATGAGGTCATGCGTCTGATTGAGCAGCCGAGCGAGCTCAAGTTTGCCTATGAGGACGGCGCTGATGTCGCTGATGCCCTCGAGGCCGTTGCCACCAAGGTCTACCGCGCCGACGGCGTTGACTTTACGCCGGCCGCCAAGCGCCAGCTCGCCGAGCTGCGCGAGAACGGCTTTGGCAACCTGCCGGTGTGCGTCGCCAAGACGCAGTACAGCTTTAGCGACAACGCCAAGGCCCTGGGCGCTCCCGAGAACTTCCGCATCACCGTGCGTGAGCTCAAGGTTTCCGCCGGTGCCCACTTTGTGGTCGCGCTGACCGGCAGCGTTCTGACCATGCCGGGTCTGCCCAAGGTGCCCGCGGCCGAGAACATCGACGTCGACAACGACGGCAACATCACCGGCCTGTTCTAAGTCTGCTGTCCATAGCTGCTTGTCCGCCCCGCCGTGCCCACAAGGCCCGGCGGGGCTTTTTGATCCTTAGGCCCGCGCATGTCTTGTAGATACCGACGGACTCTGCCCATCATAGGCTTTTGCGCGGGTAGAATGCATGGATAACTTGAGGCTCACGCGCGACGGAAAGGAATCGTTGCATGGATCAGGACAAGACAACCGTGATGGGCGGCTACGGTTCCGCGCAGGCTGGCGATAGCGCCGATGCGACCCGCGTTGTTCCCAACCCCGGTTATGCCGACCCCGCCGCGACGCAGCCTTCTGCCGAGCCCACCCGGGTTATGGGCTATGGCGACACGGCGCAGGATTCTTACGCTGCATCTTCGCAAGGCCCCTATGGCAACGCAGCTCCGGATCCGTTTGATTACACGCCGCAGGATTCTTATGCTGCCTCGACGCCGAATCCCTATGACAACCTGCCGCAGAATCCCATTCCGCAGCCTCAGCAGACGACGTATATGCCTCGCACGGCGCAGCCTCGCTACGAGTTGCGCGAGCCGTATCGCGAGTACCCCAAGTCGATTCCGCAATATAGCGAAGACGAGGAGAAGAGGCCGTCGCGTTCGTCGAGCGTGATCAAGAAGATCCTCATCGTGCTGGCGATTTTCTTTGCGCTGTCGGTTGTGTTTGCCATCGTGTCGGGCATGCTCAACAAGCGGGGGAGCTCAACGGCCGATACCGCTGCCGAGCAAACCGAGTCCGCCTCGTCTAGCACCGTCGATCTGAGCGATATCCCGGGGCAGTATTGGTCCAACGCCAAGAAGCTTCTCAAGTCGCGCGGCGCCGATCTTTCGAATGCCGTGGTCCTGACTGATGATGGCTCAACGCCCGTCGTCGATGTCAACTGGGTCGTTACTTCTGCCTACTATAACGACAGCGGCAACCTCGAAATTCAGCTCACGCACAAGGACGGCTCGTCGGGCAACGCGTCCGGCGACCAGGGCGGCGCGGACAGCTCGAGTTCCAATACGCTGGAGGACTTGAGCAACAAGGCGCAGGAGTTGGGAGACAAGGCGCAAGAGCTGGGCGACACGGCACAAAACCTGGGCGATACCGCGCAGAACTTGGGCGGCTTGGCGACGGATGCCTGGAACGCCCTGCAAAACGGCATCTCGGGCGCGCAGGGAAACTAGCTGTTAAGCAGGCTACAACTGCTCGGCCGGACGCTCGGGCGAGCTAAAGCCCGAATCAAACGTGACGACGCATGAGGCATCGGGTCGGCGCTCGTGCACGATGCGCGTGACGAGCTCCAGCAGCTCCTCGTCGGATATGTCAAAGCCGTCGGGACGCACCAGGTCAAACGAAACGAACCCGTCGTGCTCGTGCAGGTCGTGGATGGAGAGCGCGGGATCGATCTGCATGACGCCGCGCTTGACCCAGCTGCGCAGGTCGTCGCTGGTGGTGGCGATGGGGTCGCAGTGCAGCGTGATATCGATGCCCATTTGGCGCTTGATGTCGTGCTCGATGGTGTCCAAAATCTCGTGATGTTCAAAGGCATCGCCCTCGCCGGGCATTTCCACGTGTGCGCTGGCAAACTGACGACCGGGGCCGTAGTCGTGCACCATCAGGTCGTGCGTGCCTAGGACCTGCGGATACGACATGATCTTGTCGCGGATTGCCTGGACGAGCTTGGGGTCGGGCGCTTGCCCCAGCAACGGGCTGATGGCGTCGCGCACCAGGCCCATCCCGCTGATGCAAATGAAGATGCCCACGCCCAGGCCCGCCCAGCCATCGAGGTCAAAGCCTGTCGCTTGCGAAATAAGCGCCGCCGCTAAGACCGAGCCCGAGGTGATGACGTCGTTTTTGGAGTCCTGTGCCGTGGCGATGAGGGTCTCCGAGTCGATGCGATCGCCCAGCGTGCGGTTGAACGCTGCCATCCAGAGCTTAACGAGCATGGACGTAGCCAGTGCCGCAAGGGAAATAAACGTGTAAGCGGTGGGTGAGGGCTTGATGATCTTGGTGATCGACTCGAGGATCAGATTGATGCCGACGGCGCAAACCAGGACGGCGACGAACAGGCCGGCTAGGTACTCGTAGCGGCCGTGGCCATAGGGGTGGCCTTCGTCTGCCGGGCGGCTGGCAAGGCGGAAACCGAGCAGGCTCACAATGTTGCTCGAGGCATCGGAGAGGTTGTTGAAAGCGTCGGCGATGAGGGAGACGGAGCCGGCAAGCAGGCCCGCGATGCCCTTGGCCAGGCACAGGGTGATGTTGAGGCCAATGCAGATGAGGCTTGCGGCAAAACCCGCGTTGGTGCGGCAAGATGTATCGACCGGCTTGCCCTCGCTGCCGGGAGCAAGCGTATGTACCAGCCGATTTACAAATAGCATAGCGGTCGTCCTCACAATCATGTTTAAGGGGATAGTGTAGCTCGCGCGGGGGCGCCGTGCACCGATGCTCAGAAAATGCAGCAATAGTCTGCCGGCGCTAACGAGCGAGCCTTCTCGTCTGCCTGGGTGGTCCATTTTGGGCCACATGGGTATGGGCATGTGCCTGTTTGCTCGACATACTTAATGTCGACAGCCCCTGTGCAAAGGAGGACGTTTCCATGGACGAGATGTTTGCCATTAAATGTCAAAACTGCGGCGGCCCTATGTACTCGCACCAGGCTAAGCGCAGCTTTGAGTGTGCCTATTGCGGTGCGGTCATTCCGTGGCAGGCGGACGCCGGAGAGCCCAAGAGCGCTTTGGGCATTCGCCATACGCCGTTGACGGTGGTGGATGGACTGCTCAAGCTCACGCATGTGTCGCAACTCGAGCGCCCGGAGGACCCGGACTGGTATTTCTTCAATTCGCACTGGCGCAATCAGTCGGTCCTGGAACATCTGCTGTGGGAGGATTGCGGCACGGCGCAGGAGTTCCAAGAGGCCACGCATGTGAGCATTCCTTGCCCCTTCTGCGGAGCGTCCTTTGAGGGCGAGTCAACGCAGCGCGTGTTTGAGTGCCCGTCCTGCGGCAACAAGATCGGCATTGCCGACCTGCTCAAGCCCGGTACCTTCAGCAAGCGTCTGACCATGGGCGTGGGTGCGGAGTATGTGCCGGAGCAGGGCATTCCCTGCGAAATCTCGCCGCAGCAGGCACGTGCCAACGCACTGCAGCTGGTGCGCCAGTACCCGGATGCCTTTGCCGGGCACGACGTGGAAGATGCGATCCAAAACGACATGATGCTCTTCTATTTCCCCATGGCGCTCGCGGATTTGCGCATGATGGCGTCTTTCCCGGGCAAGGGCCTGAGCAAGGAGACCTTGGTGTACTACGAGGTGCTCGACTGGGCATATCCGCGGGCAAACTACCTGGACGTTCGCCTCATGGGCATTTTGGAACCGTGGGACTTTGCCAAGGTCGGCCCGTTCGATCCCGCCATGCAGGAAGGCGACTTCCGCGTTGTCTCCGTCGATGCGTCTACCAAGGACCAGGTGGTCATTGATAAGCTGGCGCTCGACATTGCCGGCAACGATGCCGAGGCGGTGCTGGGGCTCAATAAAAAGAGCATCCGCACCTGGGCGCGCAAGGCTCGCAAGCATAAGGACGGCCTGGTGATGGTACCGGTCTACTTTGTCGATCGCCCAGCGACGGACAGCCGCGATGGCGAGCAGGTGCGCATTGCCGTAAACGGCCAGACGGGCCGCGCGGCCGCGGTGGTGTTTGGCAACAAGCGCGAAACGCATATCGTGGCGCCGCTCAACCCGAGTCTGCATCTGTCCGGAGAAAGCACCGTGCACGCCACGCCCATCGAGGTCAAATACGTTAAATCGCCCTTCCTCTACCAGATCGTGCGTAAGGGAGGCCGCGAGCAACCGCGCCAGGTG
>USEF01000126.1 GCA_900553475.1 uncultured Collinsella sp.
CCCGAGAGGGGCCGCGGGGGCGTTCGGTTAACTGCGGGAGCGAGCCATCAGCTCAATGTGTTCGGCTGAGATCGGAAATCAACCGACGTTTCCCGCCGGTCGAAGGGGCGGGCTGAGCGGGGGGCGACCTTGGCCATCCCGCCCGCGCCTTAAGGTGTGGGGTTCTTAGGCCTTCTTGCGACGATAGATCACGAAGCCACAGACACCGATGATGATGGCGCCAACACCCATGGCGGCCATGTTGTTGCCCTTGGACTTCTCCTCGGTGATTGGATGAATATCATACCAATGTGGATTTACTTCTTTCGGCGGTGAATCAGGTTGATGGCGTAGCCCACGAGCAGGGCCAGAACGATGACGATAAAGCCAAGGATAGGGTTGTCGTTCACGGGGTTCTCCTATTTTCCGAGTGGTGAGAATTCGTCGACGATGAGGTCGAGGCATTGCGGAAGCGCGCGGGCGCCAAAGACACCGGAGTTGCTGGAGATGATCTCGCCATCGAACTGCATACCCAGCGACGGCGTGCAGGTAATCTTGGCTTCCTTGGTCTGGATAATCTTAAACTGCGGGCGGCCGAGCACCTTGCCGGCGGGGTCGAGCGCGGCGGTGATCACCGTGGGGAGCAGTTGCACCGTGCGCACGGGTTCAATAACGACGATGTCGACCATGCCATCGTTCATGCGGCAGTTGGGGAACAGGTTGATGTCGTTTTGGATGACTGAGGTATTGCCCGCCATGCAGCAGATGCCGTCGAGCTCCTCGACCATGCCGTCGTGTTCAATGGTAAAGTGCGCCACCGTGGGGTTGGGTGTGGCGAGCGCGGAGAGGAAGTAGGCGATCTCGCCAATGTCGTTTTTGGTGGGAGCGGCTTTCATCATGATCTCGGCGTCGAAGCCCGAGCCGGCGATGATGATAAAGCCGTGGCGCTTCTCGTTACCGTTCTCGTCGATCCAAAAGAGCTCACCCATGTCCACCTTGACCGTGCGGCCGGCGCGGCAAGCCTTGGCAAGCGCCGCCGCCTCGGGGGCATTACCGATGTTGTTAAAGAACAGGCAGGCTGTGCCGGAGGGGAAGATGAGCGTAGGGACACCGCACCCGCGCATCTGGTCGAGCACGTTGGAGACGGTGCCGTCGCCGCCCGAAACGACTACGCGGTCGAACTCACGAACGTCCGCTACCGCGTCCTCGGGCTCCATGCCATCGCCGATAAAGCGCATTACGACCTCGTCGCCGCCCTGTGCAAGAGCGTGCGTGAATGCGTAGATTTCATCGGAGCTGGGACCCGATGCCGGGTTGTGGATGATAAGGCAGCGCATACTTACGTTCCCGTTCTGTGACTAACCGAGTATAGTTGTAGGGCAATGCCGATATCCTACCCGTGTTTTTCGGGCCTAACCTTATTCGATGGGTTGATATGTACATTTCCACACATCAGGCTCTACTCGACTTTTGTCAGCGCGCTCGTGAGTTTGACGCGATTGCCGTCGATACCGAGTTTTTGCGCGAGCGCACGTTTCATCCGCGCCTGTGCCTGGTTCAGATTGCCACCCCTGCCGAGAGCGTCGCGGTCGATCCTTTGGTGATCGACGACTTATCGCCGCTGGCCGAGCTTATGGCCGACGAGAGCGTGGTCAAGGTCTTCCACGCCTGCTCGCAGGATATGGAGGTCATGCTCCACACCGTGGGCGCGCTGCCGCGACCGATTTTTGACACACAGGTCGCCGCCGCCTTTTTGGGCGAGCGCCAGCAGATTTCCTACGGCGCGCTCGTGCAGACGTTCTGCGGCGTATCGCTGCCCAAGACCGAGTCGCTGACCGATTGGTCGCGCCGCCCGCTGAGCGATAAGCAGATTGAGTACGCGATCGATGACGTCAAGTATCTGATCGTCGCCTATACCGAGATGATGAGCCGCCTGCGCGAGCTGGGCCGCGTGGACTGGGTGCTCGACGAGTTGCGCCCGCTGGCAGACGAGTCGCACTACCGCGCCGACCGGCATGAGGCATTCCGCAAGGTCAAGCGCATCAACTCGTGTAGCCGCCATCAGCTGGGCATTGCGCGCGAGCTTGCCGCCTGGCGCGAGGACCGCGCCGAGCGCCGCAACATCCCGCGCAAGTGGGTCATGTCCGACGATACGCTGCTGGCGCTCGTCAAGCGCAATCCTGTGCGCGTTGAGGAGTTCCGCAGCATCCGCGGTACCGATCAACTGGGGGAGCGCGATGCGGACGGCGCGCTCATGGCCATCAAGCGCGGCGCGAGCTGCCCGCACGATCGCCTGCCGCTCATGGTGCGCGGACATCGCCAGATCTCTCCGGAGCTGGAGAGCGTGACGGATCTCATGTACGCGCTCATTCGCCTGGTTGCCGAGCGTTCGGGCGTGGCGACCTCGGTCATTGCCTCGCGCGATGACCTAGCCGACTATATTGAGCATCCCGAGCAGAGCCCTTTGCGCGAAGGCTGGCGCTTTGAGCTTGTGGGCTCGCGCCTGGACGATCTACTCTCGGGCAACATGGGGTTGACGGTCAAAGATGGCAAAATTGAATTGCTATAAGGAAGCCTAGCCGCTTGAGTGGGTAGAATGCCTCCAACGTGTAACTCGATTCGGAGGAATTCGCATGCCCTATTACTATGGTTATGGCTTTGGCATCGACCCGCTGTACCTGCTGGTCGTCCTTGTTTGTACGGTGCTCGGTCTTGCCGCGCAGAGCTATATCAACTCGACGTATAAAACCTGGTCCAAGGTTCGCTCGGACGGCGACACGGGCGCTGCGGTCGCGCGCCGCATGCTCGACGCCAGCGGTTGCAATGCCGTGGGTATCAAGGGCGTCGCCGGTGAGCTCACCGACCATTACAACCCGCAGGATAACAACCTGTATCTCTCGGATGCCAACCGTTCGGGTGGGTCGGTCGCAAGCGTTGCCGTCGCCTGCCACGAGGCGGGCCATGCCGCCCAGCGACAAAACGGCTATGCCATGATGAAGGTGCGCACTGCCCTGGTCCCGGTCGTCAACTTTACCCAGAACACCTGGACGATCGTGCTACTCATGGGCCTGTTTATGAACATCGCGGGGCTCACGACCCTCGCGCTGATCTTCTTCTCGTTTAGTGTGTTGTTCCAGCTGGTTACGCTGCCGGTCGAGATCGATGCCAGTCGCCGCGCCGTGGCGTATATCGAGCGGTCGGGCATGAGCTCCAAGCAGGTCAACGGTGCCAAGAAGGTGCTGACGGCAGCCGCGCTTACCTATGTGGCCGCAGCGCTCACCTCGATCATTCAGCTGCTCTACCTGATGGCTCGCTACAACAGAAACTCCAACCGATAACAAATTGGCTTGACAGGCGCCGGGGATTTGTGTCCCCGCGGCGCTGTACTATGTGTTGGACTTGAATTTGCGCAGGGCTGGAGCCTTTGTGCACGATAACGAAAGGAGGCTGCGTGGCAGGCTGGAATCTAACCGGCAATGCTGTTTCCGCCGAGTTCGACGGATCGGACGAGCGGGAGCGCAAAGAGCTCAGCGTGAGCCAGGCGGTGGAGATCGCCGCCGGTGCACTCGATGCTATTCCGCAGCTGAGTGTCTTGGGCGAGGTCACGGGCTTCCGTGGCCCCAATGCCCGAAGCGGCCACTGCTACTTCCAGATTAAGGACGATTCGGCCGCCGTTGACTGCATCATTTGGAAGGGTGCCTATCTCAAGCGCACGTTCGATCTGCGCGACGGCATGCAGGTGAGCTTTAAGGGTAGCTTCAATCTCTATAAGCCCACGGGCCGCATGAGTTTTGTCGCCCGCTCGTTTTCGCTGGCGGGGGAGGGTCTGCTGCGTCAACAAGTGGCGCAACTGGCCGAAAAGCTGAGCCGCGAGGGCCTGATGGACGAAGCGCGCAAGCGCCGCATCCCGGTGTTCTGCTCGCGTGTGGCGGTCGTCACCTCGCTTTCGGGTGCCGTAATCGATGACGTCAAGCGCACATTGCGTCGTCGCAACCCACTCGTCGAGCTCGTTTGCGTGGGTGCCAAGGTTCAAGGCGAGGGTGCGCCGGCAGAGCTCATTGAGGGTTTGCGTCGCGCCGCTTCCATTACGCCGGCGCCCGATTGCATTTTGCTGGTGCGCGGCGGCGGCTCCTTCGAGGACCTCATGACCTTCAATGACGAGGAGCTTGCCCGCGCGGTGGCAGCCTGTCCCGTGCCCGTGGTGACCGGCATTGGGCATGAGCCCGATACCTCGATCTGCGATATGGTGAGCGACCGTCGCGCCTCAACGCCCACGGCAGCGGCAGAATCGGTGGCGCCGGCTATGACGGAGCTGGCAGATGTGCTCGAGGCGCGCCATCAGCGTCTGGGCGCCGCGATGGCATCGATGATCGGGTCAGATCAGGTCGATCTGGAAATGCTCGATCAGCGTGGTCGCCGCGCTTGGGACACCTATACGGCCCGTCTGTGCGATGCGCTCGATGCGGCCGCGTGCCGCCCGTGCCTCAACGATCCCACATTTATGGTCGAGCGTCGCGAGTCCGAGCTTGCCCTGACGGCCGATCGTCTGTCCGGCGCTGTAACGCGTTCGGTTGGGGCCTTCCGCTCCAACTTCGAGCGTCTGCCCGAGCGCTTGATCGCAAGCACCTCGGGGCTCGATGGTAAGCGCCATGCGCTCACGCTTGCGAGCTCCCGTCTGGAGCATCAGGGGCGCACGATGCTCAGCAAGCCCGCGTCCGACCTGGGCCGAGCTGCTGCGTCGCTCGATGCCCTGTCACCGCTCAAGGTGCTTGCCCGTGGTTATTCCATCGCGTACAGCGATGACGGTGTGGCTACGAGCGCCAAGAGCTTTAAGCCGGGCGACGCTATTCGCGTGCGCATGGCGGACGGCAACGTGGCAGCAACCGTCAACGCGGTCGAGTAGGCCGCGTTTCATAGTGATAAACCTTTAGGAAAGGAAATAGATATGGCAGAGAAGACCCCGGTCGAGCAGCTTACGTACAAGCAGGCCTCGCAGGAGTTGGAACTTATTATTCGCAGCCTGGAGTCGGGCGACATGGAGCTCGAGGAGTCGCTCGAGAGTTATACCCGCGGCGTCGAGCTCCTCAAGAGCC
>USEF01000127.1 GCA_900553475.1 uncultured Collinsella sp.
CGGTCTTTCATGCAGCAGGGGCTCTCAATGTTTTTATGTCCTGCTCATATCGTCTCTGCCGGCAGTTTGGGACACTCCTGCGCTACCTAACGTACACCACGTTGTCGCGGCGCGGCTTTGCCTCGGGTAGCGTGTCCTCGGCGTAGCCCAAAATGCAGTTACCGACACCGCGCAGGCTGCCGTCGGCGGGCAGGCCCCAGCTGGCCAACAGCTCCAGGCCCTCGGGCGAGTCAAAGACCTCATGCGCGCGGTGAATCCAGCACGAATCGACACCCAGTGCATAGGCGGCGTTGAGCAAGTTGCCCATGGCGAGCGAGCCGTCTTCCAGATGGGTGGGCACGCTGCGGTCAACCAGCACCACCACAACGGTCTTGGCACCGTAGAAGGGGTCGCTGTTGCTGCCCATGACCTGGGCGTTGAGCTGTGAGAGACGCTCGACGGTCGCGGGGTCGGTGACGGCGACAAATGTCACCGGCTGGCGGCCCATGCCGCTCGGTGCATATTGGCCGGCTTCGATAATACGTGCAAGCTTTTCAGCCTCGACGGGACGATCGCTGTAGTTGCGGCAGCTGCGACGGTGAATGAGTGCTTCGATAGTCTCCATGGTGTCTCCTTGCGGTGGCGTTGCAGATGTCCCGTTCATACCCGTCGGGCTCAAACGATAGACGGTCAATTGCCCGGCCAAAAGGATAGATTCCAATTGGGAAAGTAGGTTTGCATAAAAGTACCTTCAGAATGTGACAAACCAATGGGATGGTTAAACGTTTTATCCCGTCTACCCTGCGGTTTTTTACCACTTGCCTAAATGACGAACGCATAACCTCTGATAAAGGTTTTACTAAAGGAGTACCAACGTTTATCAATGCGCCGTGGTGGCGCCGGGCCAGGAGGTAACATCATGTTCCAGGCTGGAGATGTCGTCGAGACCGACTTCGAAGGATTTCTGAAGCTGCTGCGTTCCAAGACGCGCGCTTTCGTGTCGATCAACGACCACGAGTACTACATCACGCACACCGATGGCTATTGGCGTGTTCAGGATTGCGAGGCCCTCAACGACAAGGGCCACTTTACTGACTGCTCCGAGCTGGTCAACACGGTCTGCGAGGTCGTCGAGCTGCCGTGGATTGCCGGCAAGAGCCTGCATGACAGCTTCTCGGGCGCTACGGTCTATGAGGCCGTCGCCGCTTAACAGGCAATAAAACCCGATTTTCACGTGACCGCTGGCGCCGCCCCCGCGCCGGCGGTCTTTTTCTGCCGATAGGCCATAAAAATGCACGCATTTGCGGAGAGCCTGTTGACGATAGTCAAAACTCGGACTAATCTAGAGACACATAATTGGTCAAAAATCGGACAATTGAATGGTGGGATAGATGAATAGTGCGGTTACGCTGGTCGACTTCGATCGGTTGCTCAATGGACTCGACCATATCTATTCGGAGTTCTCGCGCGCCTGCGGCCTTTCGGACTGCGCCTATTGGATGCTCGTCGACACTAGCACGGCGGGCGGCAGTATTGCCGTAAGCCGTCTGACAAGCGAATGGTTCTACAGCAAGCAGACCATCAACTCGGCAATTAAAACCTTGACGGCGCGGGGCTTCGCAACGTTGGGGTTTGCCGAAGGCAGTCGTAAGAACAAGGTTGTGAGCCTGACCGAAGAGGGCAGGCGATTTGCCGAGCGTTATGCGCTGCCGGCACTCAAGGCCGAGCAGCGAGCCTTTGGCGCGCTTGAGCCATGTGAGCAGCGCGAGATTATGCGCTTGATCGGCAAATTCTCTCAGGTGCTCGGCGATGAGTGCGATGCCTTTAAGCAGCATATCGCTGCCGAGAGCCAAGCCGAGAATCAAGGTGAGGGGGAGTCGTGCGACTGTTAATGAGGTTTTTGAAGCCCTATCGAGGGCTTGTCGCAGTGACGCTGCTGGTGCTGCTGGTGGATAACGTCGGTACGCTGCTGGTTCCCACGATGCTGGCGAACATGGTCAACACCGGTATTACCACGGGCGATATCGACTACATTTTACGCAACGGCCTATACATGTTTATCGCGACCAGCATGGCTAGCGGCGGCACGGTGCTGGGCTGCTATCTTTCGGCGCGCCTGGCCGCCAACGTGGCTTGCGATATCCGCAATGCCG
Organism: uncultured Collinsella sp.; assembly: GCA_900553475.1. GTDB lineage: Bacteria > Actinomycetota > Coriobacteriia > Coriobacteriales > Coriobacteriaceae > Collinsella. Next base: position 2,133 of record USEF01000127.1, read on the forward strand.
TGTACGACAAATCGCTCGAGCTCGCGGCCAGCGATTTTGAGCGCTTTGGCACCGGATCGATGATCACGCGCTCGCTCAACGACATCAACGTGATTCAGCAGGCGATTCTGCAGACGATTCAGCTGGTGCTGCCCGTGCCGTTTTTGGCTGTGGCGGGCATCATCTTCGCCTGGTTTATCGATCCCGCCATGGGCACGCTTCTGGGCGTAGTCGTTGCGATTGTGCTGGTGGCGGCGGTCTTTACGGTTGCCAACGCGGCGCCGATTTTTATGCGCCTACAGGGCTTTATCGACCGCATGAACGTGGTGCTGCGCGAGAATATTGTGGGCGTGCGCGTCATCCGTGCGTTTAACAAGGAGCGCCACGAGGAACGGCGTCTGGACGAGGTGTTTAGCGAATACGCCGCCAACGCCATCAAAGTCAACCACCTGTTTGTGGGCCTCGACAGCTCAAGCTTCTTTTTGATGAACATCGCCGAGGTGGCGGTGCTGTGGGTGGGCGGCAACCGCGTAGGCGCCCACGCCATGCAGATTGCGAGTATCTCGGCGGTGCTGGAGTATGCAATTCTGATCCTGTTCTTTGTGATGATGGCCCAGATGGTGGTGCTGACGCTTCCGCGTGCTGCCGCGTGCCTGAACCGTGCGCAGCAGGTGTTGGAGATTGAGCCGAGCATCGTCGATGGCGAGCGCACGCTGGATGACGGGGCGAGCGAGCCCCAAGACGAAGCCGATGCGGTGGCTGTGTTCGACCACATGTCGTTTCGCTTTGACGATGCCGACGAGGACACCCTGTGCGACCTGAGCTTTGCCTGCCGTCGCGGTCAGACGACTGCGATCGTTGGCTCGACAGGCTCGGGCAAATCGACGGTGGCAAAGCTTCTGCTGCGCTTCCACGATGCCACCAAGGGCTCCATTCGCCTGAATGGTGTGGACCTGCGCGAGCTTACGCAAGATGAAATCCGCGGGCGCATTGCCTATGTGCCGCAGAAGGCGTGGCTGTTCTCGGGCACGGTGGCGAGCAACCTTCGCTTTGGTAACGAAGGCGCGACCGAGGGCGACATGCTTCACGCGCTTGAGGTTGCCCAGAGCACCTTTGTACTCGACCAACCGCAGGGGCTCGATACCCCGGTTGCCCAGGGCGGTACGAACTTCTCGGGTGGTCAGCGCCAGCGTCTGGCCATTGCTCGCGCGCTCATGAAGCAGGCCGATTTGTACATCTTCGATGACAGTTTTTCGGCCCTGGACTTTAAGACCGATGCGGCCCTGCGCCATGCATTGCAAGACGAGACGCGCGATGCCGCGGTGCTCATCATCGCGCAGCGCATCTCGACGATTCTGCACGCCGACCAGATTGTCGTGCTCAAGGATGGCGAGGTTGTGGGCTTGGGCACGCATGGCGAGCTTATGGAAACCTGCGAGGTGTACCGCGCCATCGCGGAATCGCAGATGAAGGGAGGTGAGTAGCATGACCGAGGAGCTCAAGAAGCAGGGCGGCCTTGTCGATGCCGCCGCTGCGGACGCTGCCGAGGAAGCGGTCGAGCGGGCTGCCATGTCGACCGAGCTGGATGACGCCGCCAAGGCTGCAGCCGAGCGCGAGGCTCGCCGCCAAGCGCTCTACGAGGAAAACGAACGTGCCGAGGACGAGCGCGCCCGCGCCGAGGCGGAGCGTATGCGCGACGTGGACGACGAAGACGAGGATGAGACGCCCCGTGATACCTGGGCGACGGTGCGCCGCCTGTGGAGTGAGGCTGCCGGCGACCATTGGCGCTTCTATATCGTGTTCGCGAGCATTGTGTTCTATGTCATCTTTAACACTGCCGCGCCGGCATATAGCGCCCGCGTGATCGATGAGCTGTGGGGCCACATTCAGGTGGCGTTTGCCAACGACACCACTTTCAGCATCACCTGGGAGAACTGCGGCAAGACCGTTTTCGTCTACTTTATGATCTGGACTGCCGCTGCCTCGTTCTATGCGCTCCAGAGCTTTTTGATGTCGAGCGTCGCTGAGCGTCTCAATCTGCGCCTACGCAACCGCATCGCACAAAAGCTCAACCGTCTGCCGCTCGCCTACTTTGACGCGCATCGCCCCGGAGAAGTGGTCAGTCGCGCGACCAACGACTTGGACAAGATGTCCGAGAGTATGCAGCGCGGACTGCTGCAGCTGCTGGTGTCGATCGGCACCGTGGTGGGCGCCGTGAGCGTGATGTTCGTGTTCAGCGTGCAGCTTACGCTCGTCTTTCTGTTCTTTACGGCACTGTCGTTGCTGGTGACGAAGGCCGTCTCGCGCCGCACACACGATGTGACGGGCGAGCGCCAGGAGTGGGTGTCCAAGATTACGAGTGCGGTCGAGGAAGGCTATTCGGGCCGTCTGGTGATCCGCGCGTTTAACCGCGAACGTCAGAGCTCCGCTGAGGTGCACGAGGCTTCGAAGGAACTGGCTCGTGTGAGCACCAAGGCCGACTTTATGATCAATGCTGTCGGCCCCGCGGTGCGCTTTATCGGCCGTTTGGCGCAGATCGTGATTGCGCTCGTGGGCTGCAGCATGCTGGTTGCCGGTCACATGACCGTCGGCGTGTTCCAGGCGTTCTTCCAGTTTATCTACGAGGCGTCCGAGCCCATGACGCAGTTGTCGTTTACCTTCAACTCGCTGCAGAGCGCGCTGGCGAGTGCAGAGCGCGTGTTCGACCTGCTCGATGAGCCCGAGATGGAGGCCGATCCGCTGCCGGACAAGGCCGCCGAGCTGCCGGGTCGCGTGGAGGGCCGCGTCTCCTTTGAGCATGTGCGCTTTGGTTATTCGCCCGACAGGCCGCTTATGCGCGACGTGTCGTTTACCGCCGAGCCGGGCCAGAAGATTGCCGTGGTGGGAACCACGGGCGCAGGCAAGACGACGCTCATCAACCTGCTCATGCGCTTCTACGAGATTGA
>USEF01000128.1 GCA_900553475.1 uncultured Collinsella sp.
CACCACCACAAAGGGGACAGGCACCTTTGTGGTGGTTTTCCAGTTTGCCAACGATATGTGAACGGCTAAAAAAGTCTGCTATACTCTTTCCCGCTGTCCCCATCGTCTAGCGGCCAAGGACGCCACCCTTTCAAGGTGGATATCGCGGGTTCGAATCCCGCTGGGGGCACCATTTGAAACGAGAAGCCCGTTGCCCTCGCGGTGGCGGGCTTTTTGCTACCCATGCGCCGGGGTTCGAACCCGACAGGGTGCGGATCCCGGCATCATCGCAAGGCCTGTGGTCAAAAAATGGCAAATATGAGTACTGTTACCATTTTAGTTACAGCGATTTCATGCCTTCAGAAGGCGATTTAGCCGTCAGGCGTCCTACGGCGGAAAAATTGCAGACGTTCATCGGCTAAGTACTTGGACATATGTTGCGTAACAATACATATTTTGTTTGTAAATAATGTTACAGGACTTGTGACAGTACTCATATTTGACGTTTTTTGCCCACAACCCTTTATACCTAGGCGAATCGGCGGCAAAACGGGCTTCAAAACGTCCTTCGCAAACAAAAACCGGGGCCCACATGATGCAGACCCCGGCTCAATACCGTGACGATATGTCAGTTACGCCCTACACGTAGAACAGGATGTCGTCGTAGGTCGGGACCGGCCAGTAGTCAGCGGCCACGATCTCCTCCATTGCGTCCACGGCGGCACGCAGCGCATCCATAGCGGGAACGACCTCGTGTGCATACACATTGGCCTGCTCCTGACCATCGAGGGCCTCGGCCTTCTGATGCACGGCGTCGAGCGCCTTGATGGAGTCGTTGATGGTGGTGATGCCGTTGCAGAGCTTGTTGAGCGTGTTCTGCTCACACTGCATGGCGGCCTCGGCGCCGGCGGCACGAATAGTCTCAAGGCCCTTAGCGACCTTGGTGGCATAGGCAGTAATGACCGGGCGATAGGTACGACGCGCCTCGCGAACCATCGTGGTGGCCTCGATGTTCATGAGCTTGTTGTACTTCTCGAGCTTGCAATCGTAGCGGCACTGGGCCTCGGCCTTGGTCAGGACGCCCGTCTCCTCAAAGAGCGCAATGGCCTTATCGGAAACAAAGGCGGGCAGGGCGTCGGCCGTGGTCTTGTTGTTGGCAAGGCCGCGCTTCTCGGCCTCGACGGGCCACTCGTCGGAGTAGCCATCGCCGGAGAAGAGGATGCGCTGGTGGTCGGTCAGGACCTTCTTGCAGTACTCGAGCGCGGCGTCCTGGAACTCATCCTCGGGCGTACCCTCAAGCGCGTCGGCGAAGGACTTGAGCGACTTGGCCACGGCGGCATCGAGCACCAGGTTGGAGTCGGAGACGTTCTGCTCGGAGCCGCAGGCACGGAACTCGAACTTGTTGCCGGTGAAGGCAAACGGGGAGGTGCGGTTGCGGTCGGTGTTGTCCTGCATCAGCTTGGGCAGGGTATCGGCGCCCAGGTCGAGCACGCCGCGCGTGGCATGGACGGAAGCCTTACCATCGATGATCTTCTCGACGACCTCGGTAAGCTGGTCGCCCAGGAAGATGGACATAATCGCCGGAGGAGCCTCGTTGGCGCCCAGACGATGGTCGTTGCCGGCCGAGGCAACAGAGGCGCGCAGGAGTTCCTGATAGTTATCGACGGCCTCGATCACCGCGGTGAGGAAGACGATGAACTGCAGGTTGTCGAGCGGGGTGTCGCCCGGATCGAGCAGATTCTCGGACTCGGTGCCAAGCGACCAGTTGTTGTGCTTGCCCGAACCATTGATGCCCTCAAAGGGCTTCTCGTGCAGCAGGCAGACCAAGTCGTGGCGGGAGGCGATGAGCTTCATCTTCTCCATCATGACCAGATTCTGGTCGATGGCCTCGTTGACCTCGCCATAGACCGGTGCGAGCTCATGCTGGCAGGGAGCGACCTCGTTGTGCTTGGTCTTGGCGGGAATGCCGAGCGCCCACAGCTCATCGTCCAGGTCCTTCATGTAGGCCGAGACGGTGGGGCGGATAGCGCCAAAGTAGTGCTCCTCGAGCTCCTGGCCCTTGCATGGAGCAGCACCAAAGAGGGTGCGGCCGGTGATGACCAGGTCCTTGCGCTTGCGGTAAGCGTCCTTCTTGATCAGGAAGTACTCCTGCTCGTCGCCCACGGAAGGAACGACCTTCTTGGGGGTCTTACCGAACAGCGCCAAAACGCGCTTAGACTCACGCGAGAGCGCGGTCATGGAACGCAGCAGCGGGGTCTTCTTGTCCAGGGCCTCGCCCGTGTAGGAGCAGAAAGCCGTGGGGATGCACAGGACATCGTCCTTGATAAAGGCGGGGCTGGTGGGATCCCAAGCGGTGTAGCCACGGGCCTCGAAGGTGGCGCGCAGGCCGCCGTTGGGGAAGCTGGAGGCGTCCGGCTCGCCCTGGATGAGGTTCTTGCCCGTAAACTTGGTAATGGCGGTGCCGTCGTGGTTGGGCTCCAGGAAGCTGTCGTGCTTCTCGGAAGTAATGCCCGAAAGAGGCTGGAACCAATGTGCGTAGTGCGTCGCGCCCTTGGAGATGGCCCAGACCTTCATGGCATGGGCAACGGCGTTGGCCACATCCAGGTCGAGCGGCTCACCGCCCTCGAGGGTTGCAGCAAGGCGCTTCCAAATGTCCTTGGGGAGGTAGTCCTTCATGACTTCCTCAGAGAACACCATGGTCCCGAAGCGGTCAGTAAGTTCGGCCATACGGAACTCCCTTCGTATCGGCACCGCGTGAGAAGCGGTGTTGATTACTAACGAACGAGTCATAGCTTAGACTCGCCGTGTTTCCGCGACATTACCGTTATGTTGCTGTCGCGAAACCAATCAATGAGGTTACCCTATCGAGGCGGCGTTGCCACCCTCAACAGCCAATCAACTGCATAAATTGCAGACCTCCCCGCACAGTTTACGGGTAGCTCATTTGCCACGGGCTATAAAGACTGGTATTTGATGCGAAATACCAGTCTTTATAGCCCGTGGCAAAATTAGCCGCTCTGCTATAGGGAATGCCGATAGCAAGGCATCTTTGATTGGTATCCTCAAATAGCGAGTGAAACTCCACCGTGACACAGCGGTGCTGTAGAATCCTTACAACACATCACACTATTACGTATCTAGAGGAGCACGATATGCGCGTCGACGAGGTTTTTAAGCAGGCAGCATCCCAGGGCACCGCACCCGTTTCGTTTGAGATGTTCCCGCCCAAGGGCGAGCTTACCCTCGACACGGCTCGCGAGGTGGCAGGCAATCTGTGCAAGCTTTCGCCGAGCTTTGTCTCGGTCACCTGCTCGGCCGGCGGCTCGGGCAACGGTGCCACCACCGCCCCCATCGCGCATATGATTTCGAGCGAATTCGACACGCCCTCGGTGGCGCACCTCACCTGTGTGGGCCGTACCCACGCCGATATCGCCGCCAAGATCGATGAGTACCGCACCGCCGGCGTGGAAAACATCCTGGCCCTGCGTGGCGATCTCCCTGCCGGCGCTACCGAGGACGACAAGCCCGCCTCCGACTACGCCTACGCCCGCGACCTCATCCCCGAGCTCGTCGACGCCGGCTTTTGCGTGGGCGCCGCAGCCTACCCCGAGGGCCACATTGCCTGTGAGGATCTCAACCTCTCGGTCGAACACCTCAAGCAAAAACAGGACGCCGGCGCGAGCTTCTTTGTGACGCAGCTCTTCTTTGATAACGAGTGCTTCTACCGTTTTCGCGAGCTTGCCGACAAGGCCGGCATCACCGTGCCCATTACCGCGGGCATCATGCCGTTTATGGGCAAGTCGCAGATCAGCCGCATGGTCTTTATGTGCGGCGCGTCGCTGCCCTCCCCTGTCATCAAGATTCTCGCCAAGTACGAGAATGACCCCGAGAGCCTGCAGGCAGCTGGTGTAGATTATGCAGCCCGCCAGCTTTGCGACCTCAAGGAGCACGGCGCCGACGGCCTGCACCTGTACACTATGAATCGTCCTGCAATCGCCGCGACCATTATGGAGCGCCTGGGGTAATGGAAAAACCGCACATCGATACAACCGCTGTCGAAGTGCCGGCCGACCTTGCGTCGCCGGCGCTTTATCGTATCGATGCTGCCCACCATCCCCGCGTCGACCGTGCCGAAATGTTGCGCTATCTGGGCTACGGCGGTCAGCAGATTGAGCCCGAGTTGTCGCAGCGTATTGAGCTTGTCGTTGAGCGTCTGGAACTGGACATTGAGCCCCGTGGCGTGCGGCGCGTGTTTGCCGTCGATGCCACGGGTGTGGACGAGCAGGGAGAACCTTGCATTCGCCTGGTCGGCACCAACGTTGAGCTGCGCGGTCGCGATATCTATCGACATCTCAAAGACGCCCGCTTTGCCGCACTCATGGCATGCACCCTCGGCATGGACGCCGAGCGTCGCCTGCGCACCACGGGAGCCCAACATCCCCTGGAGGGCGCCGTGCTCGACGCCGCGTGCTCCGCTTACGTGGAAGCCGCCGTTGAGCAAATGGACCAGCAGGTCAAGACGGACGCCGCCGTTCATGGGCTCGCCGACAACTGGCGCTTTAGTCCCGGCTACGGCGACTGCCCGCTCTCGGCCCAGCGCTCGATCGTCAATGCGCTCAACGCCACGCGGCTCATCGGGCTTACCGTCACACCCACCAGCCTGCTCATGCCCACCAAAAGCGTGACCGCGGTGATCGGTCTGTTTGATGGCGAGGTCCACGACGCCCAGAGCCGCCCCACCTGCAATATCTGCCGCATGCGCGAGCACTGCCGCTTCCGCGCCGCCCACACCACCTGCTATTCCAGCCATTAGGAGCCCTCGATGTTTACTCCGCTTATCACTCATGATTCTGACGGCACTGCATTGGCGGCACCCGTTGATGCCGCACGTCGCAACGGTGCCACGTACAAGACGCGCACGATCGACAATCTGCGCATTAAGGACGATCGCCTGCGTGCGGCCATCGAGGGCACGGGCCGCCTACTGTTCGACGGCGGCATGGGCACCATGCTGCAAGCTGCC
>USEF01000129.1 GCA_900553475.1 uncultured Collinsella sp.
GCGGCGTCGAGGGCTGCCGGGTTGCCGGCGTTCTCCCACTCGTCCACCAGGCTCGAGTCCACCGAGCGCACCACAAAGCCCAGCCACGAGATAATGTCGCGCAGGCGCTCGTCGCGCTTCTCGATGGGCACGGTGCGGTCGAGTGAACGGTAGGCCTCGGCTAGGTAGCGCAGCAGAATGCCCTCGGAGCGGGCGATGCCGAGCTTTTGAATGTAGCCCTTAAAATCGCTCGCGCCTTCCAGCATATCGCGCAGGACGCTCTTGGGAGAGAGCTGATAGTCGTTTGCCCAGGGCACTTCCTGGCAGTACTTGTCAAAGGCGCCGTCGAGCAAATTCTCGAGCGGCTTTTCGTACGTGACGTCTTGAATGCGCTCCAAGCGCTCCTCATACTCGACGCCGTCAGCCTTCATTTCGGCCATCGCGCGGTCGCGCGCGGCGCGCTCCTGTGCGCGCAGCACCTGCTTGGGGTCCTCGAGCGTTGCCTCGACCATCGAGATTAGATCCATGGTATAGGTCTCGCTCTCGGGATCGAGCAGCTCCAACGCGGCAAGCAAGAACGGCGAGAGTGGCTGATCGAGCGCGAAGTCCTCGGGCAGATCGACCGTCAGCGCATAGTCGATGTCCGGTGCGGCGTCAGCCGGGGCGTCGGGTGCGGGCGGCACCTCGGTGCGAACGACGACGCCGGAATCGATGAGCGTGGCGAAGATTTCGTCGGCGCGAACCTCGAGCTTGGCCTTTTCTTCGGGGGTCTGCAGGCTCGTCTCGATGAGGTCGTGTACGCGGGCGCGGGCATCGCCGCCCTGTTCGACCACGCTAATCACCATGGAGTGCGTGATGCGCAGGCGCGGCTTAAGCGTCTCGGGCTGCGTCTCAATCAGGCGCTCAAAGGTCTGCTTGTTCCAGGTGACAAAACCCTCGGGGGCTTTTTTCTTTTTAATCTTACGGAGTTTTTTGGGGTCGTCGCCCGCCTTGGCCATGAGCTTGGCGTTCTCGATCTCGTGCTCCGGGGCCTCGGCGATTACCATGCCCTCGGTATCGAAGCCCGAGCGGCCGGCGCGACCGGCAATCTGATGGAACTCACGGGCGCGCAGGCGACGCATCTTGTAGCCGTCGAACTTGGTGAGCGCGGTGAGCACCACGGTGTGGATGGGTACGTTGATGCCGACGCCGAGCGTATCGGTGCCGCAGATGACGGGCAGCAGGCCCTGCTGCGCCAAGCGTTCGACCAGGAGGCGATAGCGCGGCAACATGCCAGCATGGTGCACGCCGACGCCGCATCCAAGCAGGCGTTTGAGAATCTTACCAAAGGCCGTCGAGAAGCTCGTTCCCTTTGCTGCTTCTTTGATGGCCTCGCGTTGCTCCTTGCTGGCGATGCCAAAATTGGCGAGCGACTGTGCCGTCGCAAGGGCGGCATCCTGGCTAAAGTGCACGATATAGAGCGGGGCCTCGCCGCGGCGCATGGCGAGCTCGACCGTGCCCTCGAGGGAGGTCGTCACATAGTCGTAGCTCAGCGGAACAGGACGCGGGGCGTCGACAACCAAGTCGCAAGCAGCGCCGGTGTGTTCCTCGAGCGAGGCGGCGATCGCGGTGACATCGCCGAGCGTGGCGCTCATGAGCATAAACTGCGTGTGGGGCAGGGTGAGCAGCGGCACCTGCCAGGCCCAGCCACGGTCGGGGTCGGCAAAGTAGTGGAACTCGTCCATGGCCACGCAGCCCACGTCGGCGCCCTCGCCCTCGCGCAGTGCATCGTTGGCAAGGATTTCGGCCGTGCAGCAGATGATGGGCGCCTTGGTGTTGATATGCGTATCGCCGGTGATCATGCCGACGTTATCGCGGCCGAGCACCTGCACAAGGTCGAAAAACTTCTCGCTGACCAGAGCCTTGATAGGAGCCGTGTAGTAGCAGCGCTTGCCCTGCGCCATGCCCATAAAGAGCATGCCCAGCGCGACAAGCGACTTGCCCGATCCGGTCGGTGTTCCCAAAATGACATGGTCACCGGCGGCTAGATCCATGAGGGCTTCTTCTTGGTGATCCCACAGCTCAATGCCGCGATCGCTTGTCCATTCAAAGAAGCGTTCGAAGGCTTGATCGGGCGTGAGCCATGGTTCGGGCTCACTGCCGTCCTCGGGCTCCCACCAGGTGGGGGAGAGCGCGCCGAGCGAGCCGAACTCTGCCTCGGTTCCCGTGCCGCCCGAGAATGAGCTGGCGGCCCCGGCGCCGGAGACGGTGCTGGCGGCGGTATCTGTCGTGGTCTGTGCCATGTGGTTGCTTTCTCTCGCGATTGTCCGCCAACTATTATGGCGTAGCGGCGGCGCGGGGTGCCAGCGCGCGAGAAAATGCAGGAAATGGGCGTTCTACCCAGCCGTTTGGTGCAGTTGCCGGCTAAGTGAGTAGACTTTTTGCGATGTCGCGAGCACATGGCTTTTGCGCAAGGGCTCTATCTGCGGTTTTAGTTTTCGTTATGCGGGTTGTGCTTGGCTGTTGCAAAAAAGTCTACTCACTTAGGTTTGAGGGTCGTTCGCTGGCGCCTATTTTCACTTGTTTGCCGACGCCGCGACCATCAGAAGCCCCTAGGACCCCTGCGGCAGGCGTTTTTTGCCTTTGCGAGCACGGTTTCTAAAGTTCTCGACGGCTTCTTCCATGCCCAGGGGTACATAGGTGAGCTCATCGAGGTTTTCGGGCAGGTAGCAGGCAAGGCTTTGCTCCTGCGCGCGGCCCGCCGCGAGCTGCTCTTCGATGGGTTCCGCGCCGGGCGTAGCGCAAATGCCATAGACGGCGGCACCCATCTCGCGCGTGCGGCGCTCGTACTCGGTCTCGGGATGCTCGGGATGGTCGCGGCGGACGTCGTCGCTTACCCAAAGCGTATCGTAGCCGGCCGCGGCAAACTGTCCCAGGGCGTAATCGCGCAACGGCTTGCTATCGGTGCGCAGTGTGACGGTAGCGCCGGCTGCAAAGAGCGGGCGGTAGAGCATCAGATGGTCGACATGGACGAGTCGTTTTTTAGCGTACTTGGCCTTGGGCTGCGGCGTGGGAAAGTTAATGGTGATGGCATCGAGCTCGCCTGCGGCAAACAGCCGTGGCAGCGATGCGGCGCCTCGGGGCAGGACGAGTGCGTTGGATAGCCCCTGTTCGCAGATTTTCTGCGCGGCATAGGCGATGCAGATGGGCTCTTGGTCCATGCCGATAAAGAGCGTGTTTGGCTCGTGGGCCGCGCGCTCTACAAGATACGTTCCCTTGCCGCAGCCAAGATCCAGGTGAAGGTGCTCGAAGGGCTTGCTGCCTGCGGGCGCACAGGCCTTGCGCCAATCTCCGGCATAAGCCTCGGGGTTTGTCTCAATCGCATCGGCGTAGCGTTCCAGGCGCTCCTCGAGCACAAAGTTCTTAGGCGTGCGAACGTGGACGGCTCCCATGAGGCTCCTTGGTCATAAGTATGGAACGCATAGCTGCACGTTCCGTCAATGGATTGAAAAAGGGCGGGCATAGTTTGCCCGGAAGATGCGGTGCGGCTCGGCGGCGAGTCGTCGATGCCTACAGGCGCTTGAGAATCACATAGCGGTTGAGCTCGCCGCTACGACCGTCGGCATGGAAGCGCTCAAGCTCACGCACGGGGACCTCGCCGCTCTTGTAGAACGTACGGACGCCGCGCACCAGGTCGGTGATCTGCTGATCGTCAAAGTGATGGCAATAGCGGTAGGCGTGGCGGTCGTTTTGCCAGCCAATGAGGTGGTCGCCGGCTTCAAACTGGGCGGAATCGTAACCCTCAAACGGCGGGGTGAGCTCGGCGCGGGCTTCGGCGCGAACAGCCTTGCGCGCCATGCGCTCGTCGTTCATAAACTCCCAAAAGCTGATGGCGATGATGCCGCCCGGGCGCGTCTGGCGCACCAGGGCGTCGAGCACGCGTACACGGTACTCGCACGACGGCACATGGTGCATAAAGCCAAAGCAGACCGAGATGTCGGCGAGCGGGGCGTCGAAAAGCACGTCGGGCGTCTCGGCGGGGTTGAGCTTCATAAGGGCGTCGAGCACGTCGAGTTCCTGGAAGTGCAGGTTGGGAATGCGCAGCGCGTGGCCATGTGCATCGATGGCCAGGTCTTGGCACGAGTCGACACCATAGAACTCAAACGGGCAGCTGGCATCTGCCGAGGGGTTTGCGCCATCGACGCCCTTGGCGGCAAGTGCGCCGCCGGCGGCAAAGTTCTCGAATCGCATATTGCCACAGGCAAGATCGAAGACGCGGACGGGATGCTCGATCGTGGCGACGTCGAGCTGTTCGAGCGCGATATCCATGGTGCGTACCCAGCCGGGCCACGGGGCCTGGCGCGTATCGGAAAAGGAAGCGGAGTGCTCGCGATAGAACGTGTTGTTGAGCTGGATGAGCGATGAGGCGAAATCGCGGTTCACGGCGCGGAACTCCCTCCGTTGGCGGTGCGGAATAAACAGTACGACCATACTACCGTTAACGCCGCAACGGGGACAACCAAGCTACGGGTCATTGCTTTGTTTGGACACATTTCCGCAGCTCATATGCGCCCGCAACCGCCGGTTGTCAAAAATCTCACTAGAATAGGTGGCATGCTTTTGGCGGTGGCGGATAGATTTTTAACTGTGCAAGGCGCCTTAAGAACAAAAGCGGTCCGGCGGTACGGCTGGCATCACATAGGAGGAACCATGAATGTAGAAACTGCGCAGCGGCTCGCCGACCTTCGCCGCAGCAAAGGCTTTAGTCAAGAAGGACTGGCACGAAAGCTGGGACTGTCGCGCCAGGCGGTCAGTAAATGGGAGCGCGCGGAGAGCTCGCCCGATACCGAGAACCTGATCTCGCTCGCCAAACTCTATGGTGTGAGCCTGGACGAGCTGCTCAATCCGAGCGACGAGATCGAGGACGATATCGAGTTTGAGAACGAGGACCGCGCTCGTCAGCGCGAGGCCGAGGCGGCAGAGCGCGCACGCACCCATGAGGCGGCGGCACGAGCTACCGAGGCGGCAACACA
>USEF01000130.1 GCA_900553475.1 uncultured Collinsella sp.
ACCTGCGTGGTCGAAATATCGGCATGGCCCAAAATCTCCTGCAGCACACGCAAGTCGGCACCGCCCGCGAGCATGTGGGTGGCAAAGGAGTGGCGCAAGGTGTGGGGATGGAGCCCCACCAGCCCCACCTGGCGCCCGTAGCGCTCACAGATGGCATGGATGCCCTGGCGCGACAGACGGCGGCCGTTCTTATTTAAAAAGACCGCCGAGGTCTCGGTTCCGCGCGCATGGGCCGCCAAGCGAGAACGCCCCTCAGTTACATAGAGCGTCAGAGCTCGCGCCGCGCTTCCCACCAGCGGGGACAGGCGTTCCTTTGAGCCCTTACCGCGAACGAGCACAAAACCATCGTCGATATGGATATCGCCCACATCGAGCCCCACCAACTCGCTCACACGCAAACCGCATCCGTAGAGCACTTCCAAGATGGCATGGTCGCGCAAGCCCATCTCGCCCTCGGGGAAGTCTTGATCGAGCAGCGCCGAGACATCCTCCACCGATAGATACTCCGGCAAACGCTCAGCCTTTTTAGGCAGGCGCAACGCCGTCGTTGGATTTTGGGCCACAGCCCCATCGCGCACCAAAAAGGCATGCAGGCCCTTCACGGCCGCAAGCGCACGCTCCACCGAGGCATCGGAATAGCCCCCATCGCGACGGTCGGCGACAAAGCCCTCCACGACCTGACGAGTCACCTCTTCAAAAGACACAATACCCGCCCGCTCCAGATAGGCGCAGTACGTCGTCAGGTCACGACGATAGGCCGCAATCGTGTTGCGCGCCAAACCCCGCTCGACCGCGAGGTAATCGAGATACTCCCCCGCCGCCACGGCGAGCGACGAGGGAGTAGCTTCGGTATGTTCCTTATTCGACGGCACCCTTAGTCCGTAGCAAGGTTCATGGGCGTCACCTGCAGACGGTCGACACCCTCGTGCTGGCCGATCGAAGCGCGCACGAACTCGCGGAACAGCGGCTGCGGGTTGGTCGGGCGGCTCTTGAACTCGGGATGAGCCTGGGTTGCCACATACCACGGATGCACGTCGCGCGGCAGCTCGACCATCTCGACCAGGCGCTCGTCGGGCGACAGGCCCGAGATAACCAAACCGGCGTCCTCAAGCTGGTCGCGGAAGGCGTTGTTGAACTCAAAGCGATGACGGTGACGCTCGTAGACGAGCTCCTCGCCATATGCCTCGCGAGCGAGGGTATCGGCGGCGAGCTTGCACGGATAGGCGCCCAGGCGCATGGTGCCGCCCTTCTCGGTCACGTCCTCCTGCGAGCTCATCAGATCGATGACACTATACGGGCCATCCGGATCGAACTCGGAGGAGCTGGCGCCGGCAAGGCCGACGACGTTGCGCGCAAATTCGCACACGGCCACCTGCATACCCAGGCAAATGCCCAGATACGGAATCTTGTGCTCACGGGCAAACTCGGCCGCGAGGATCTTGCCCTCCAGGGCGCGCTTGCCAAAGCCGCCGGGGACCAGGATGCCCGAGGCGTCGCCCAGAACCTCGGAGACATTCTGCTCGTCGAGGCTCTCGCCGTCGACCAGCTGGACGTCCACATGGCGATCGTAGAAGACGCCCGCATGGTGCAGGGCCTCGATAACCGACAGATACGCATCGGGCAGCTGCGTGTACTTGCCCACGACGGCGATCTTCACCTTGTCGGCGTGATGGTTGGCGTGATTCTGTTTGCGCAGGAACTCGTTCCACTCGCTCCTGTCGCGCTCACGCGGGTCCAGACCCAGGCGCTCGCAAATGCGCAGGTCAAAGTCCTGCTCGGCAAGCAGCTGCGGAACATCGTAAATGCTCGCGCAGTCCTCGTTGGTAAAGACGCAATCGGTGTCGACGTCGCAGAAGCTTGCGATCTTTCCGCGGATAGCGTCATCGATATGGTGGTCGGAGCGCAGCACGATAATATCGGGCTGGATGCCAAAGCTGCGGAGCTCCTTGACGGAATGCTGCGTGGGCTTGGTCTTGACCTCGTGGGCGGCGGCGATATAGGGAACGAGCGACACGTGGATGTAGCAGACGTTCTCGGGGCCGGCCTCCTTGCGGTACTGACGGATGGCCTCGACAAACGGTTGGGACTCGATGTCGCCGATCGTGCCGCCCAGCTCGGTGATGACTACATCGGAACCGGTCTGCTCCTCGATGCGGCGGAACTTGTCCTTAATGGCATTGGTGACGTGAGGAATCACCTGCACGGTACCGCCCAAAAAGTCGCCGCGACGCTCGCGGGCGATCAAGCTCTTATAGATGGCGCCGGTCGTAAAGTTGGAATCGCGGGTCAGGTTCTCATCAATAAAGCGCTCGTAATGACCCAGGTCCAGGTCGGACTCGTAACCATCCTCGGTAACGAAGACCTCACCATGCTGGAAGGGGCTCATGGTACCGGGGTCGACGTTCAGATACGGATCAGCCTTCTGCATCGTTACTTTGTAGCCACGCGACTTGAGCAGACGGCCCAGCGAGGCCGCGGTGATACCCTTGCCCAGAGACGAAACCACGCCACCGGTTACGAACACATGCTTGGTCATATTGAGTTACCTGCGCTTCCCGTAGAAGTTGTTTATCCACATCTTACGGGTCTTCATTGTAATACTCGCGCCGCGGACCGTTCGCAATTTTTCTCGCGTGAGATTGCATTTCTCAATCTTGAAACAAAACGCCGCCCGGTTTCCCAGGCGGCGTCGCTATGGCAAGGGTTACATGCTGCTATCGCTCAGAAACCTCGTCCTCAAGCATTTCTTGAACGAGCATGCCGGTACGGACGCCCTCAAGATACCACTCGCCACGTTCGGTGAGGCAAATGCCATTTGCAAGCTGACCGCCGTCGTCGCTATAACGCGAGACGACATCAATCATGCCTTCGGAATCCAAGCGATCGATTGCGGCGCGGGCACGATACGGCGAAACCCCCACGCGCTCGGCAAGCGTTTTGCGCGAGAAACCATACGGCCCGCCATTGTCTTCGGTTTGCTGGTCGATCTCCATCAACACCAGCACCTCGACACGCTTCATATCGTTGACACTCGCACGACCCTTGCCCGCCATAGCAGCCTCCTCAAACCGAGCACGAGCATCTAACGCGCCGTGCGCGACCGACACACCTCACGATGGCAGGTAATATCCATCATGCGGCATCCCGCTAAGGATGAAACAGTTACGGTTATTGTATACCGCTCAAATTGTTTCTAGGCAGGTAAACAGCTATTTTTCGCCGAAATAGGCGCTTTATTGATCAAAAAGCCGTACCGGGCGCTAACCCGATACGGCCAAAATGCAATGCAATTACCGCGGTGCTTCAAACTTAGCGATGGAAGAAACCGCGGCGCTCAAACTTGGGCTCGCAGCACACGTTGATACCCAGTTTGCGCAGTACCGTCTCGTCCGTCGGCGAGATAATCACGCTAAAGAAGGCATCGCAACCGCGCAGCTGCTCCAGGCCCGAAAGGACGCGAGCGGCCGTCTCACTCGTGGCCGAGGTGATCGACAGCGCCATAAGCGTCTCGTCGGTGTGGAGGCGCGGGTTTTTGCTGCCCAGGAAATGCGTCTTGAGCTTGCTGATGGGCTCGATCGCTTCATCGCTAATGACCTCGAGCTCAAGGTCGACGCCCGAGACATGCTTAAGTGCATTCATGATGAGCGAGCTCGCGGCGCCCAGGCGCGTGGAGGTCTTGCCGGTCACCACGGAGCCATCGGGCATGACCATGGCACCCACGGGACCACCCGTCAGCTGCTCCCTGGTGAGGGCCGCCGAGCGCGCCGGTGAGTAGTTCTTATCGATGCCGGCTTTCTTCATAATAATCTTGAGACGGTCGACTTGCTCATCGCCCACGCCGGTACGGCGCACATTTTCGACCGCGGTAAAGTAGCGGCGGACGATCTCCATCTTGGAAGCGTCGCGGCAGGCATCGTCATCGGTGATGGCAAAGCCGACCATATTGACGCCCATGTCCGTAGGACTCTGGTAGGGGCTCTTGCCCAGGATCTTTTCCATCAGGGCACGGACTACCGGGAAGGCCTCGACGTCGCGGTTGTAGTTGACCGTGGTCTTGTTGTAGGCCTCAAGGTGGAACGAATCGATGATATTGGCGTCGTCGAGGTCAGCCGTGGCGGCCTCGTAGGCAATATTGACCGGATGCGTCAGAGGAAGATTCCAGACCGGGAAGGTCTCGAATTTAGCATAGCCGGCGGCCGTGCCATGCTTGTGCTCGTGATAGAGCTGAGACAGGCAGGTGGCGAGCTTGCCCGAGCCGGGGCCGGGTGCCGTCACGACAACGAGCGGACGCGTGGTCTCGACAAACTCGTTCTTGCCGTAGCCTTCGTCAGAAACGATCAGATCGACATCGTGCGGATACCCCTCGATAGGATAGTGCAGCTTGGCGGGAATACCGAGCGCGTTCAGGCGGTTGCGGAACACATCGGCGGCGGGCTGGCCGGCGTACTGAGTGATGACCACAGCCGCGACGGCAAAGCCGTTGCCGCGGAACAGGTCAACCAGACGCAGCACATCCTCGTCATAGGTAATACCGAGGTCACCACGAGCCTTGTTTTTCTCGATGTGGTTCGCGTTGATCGCGATGATAACCTCGACATCGTCGGCGATGCTCTTGAGCATGCGGAACTTGCTGTCCGGTTCAAAACCCGGCAGCACGCGGCTCGCATGATAGTCATCGAACAGCTTACCGCCAAACTCCAAATAGAGCTTGCCACCAAACTGCGAGATGCGCTCCTTAATGTGAGCAGCCTGCAGCTCGATATACTTCGCGTTGTCGAAACCCTGGCGCATATATGGCTCCCGTCCCGTTTCCAATTAATGTTCTAGGCGATTATAACGGAGCAGACCCTCCCCAACGCCCAAGCAATCAACTGGCACCAACCAAACACGCCATCGATAAGTTGCGGTGAAATAGTTCCCGTTTAACCCCTCAAGACGGCCAAACGGGAA
>USEF01000131.1 GCA_900553475.1 uncultured Collinsella sp.
GCCCGCCAAGAAGGAGACCTTTGCCGAGCGTCGTGCCCGTCTTGCTGCCGAGAAGGCCGCAAGCGAGGGTGCCACCGAGGGCGAGGGTGCTGCTGAGGAGTCCGAGGCCGAGGGTGCCGAGCCTGCCGCTGCCGCCGAGCCTGTCGTCGAGCCCGCTTCCGCTGCAGAACCGGAGCCCGAGCCCGAGCCGGCAGAGCCCACGACGGCCGACCTCTACGCCCGTCGTCCACGCAAGCGCAAGGCCGTCGTCGACCAGCTCGCTCGCGAGCTCGAGGCCGAGGACGACGCCGCTGCCGCCGACGCCTCGAAGGGAGGCGATGAGTAATGCCTATCGGACCTGCGCGCATGCCGCTCTTCGATCACCTGGGAGAGCTCCGTCGCCGCCTGACTATCGTGGTCGTGTCGGTGTTTGCCGCCGCCATCGTGCTGTATTTCGCCACGCCCGTGGTGCTCGACATCTTGGAAGACCCCATCCGCTCCTTTGTGCCGGACGGTAAGTTCTACATCACCACCACGCTCGGCGGCTTTGGCCTGCGCTTCTCGCTGGCCATCAAGATGGCCGTGGTCATGTGCACGCCCATGATCATCTGGCAGATTCTGGCATTTTTCCTGCCGGCACTGCGTCCCAACGAGCGCAAGTGGGTTGTGCCCACGGTGCTCGCCTCGACGGTGCTGTTCTTCCTGGGCGCAATCTTTTGCTACTTCATCATTATCCCGGCAGGCTTTGAGTGGCTCATCGGCGAGACCTCTGCCGTCGCAACCGCGCTGCCCGACCTGGAGAACTACGTCAACATGGAGCTGCTCTTTATGATCGGCTTTGGTGTGGCGTTTGAGCTGCCGCTCATCATCTTCTACCTGTCCGTCTTCCACATCGTGTCCTACGCGGCCTTCCGCGGCGCCTGGCGCTACGTGTACGTGGGCCTGCTTGTGGGCTCGGCTGTGATTACGCCCGACGGCTCGCCCGTTACGCTGGGCCTCATGTATGGTGCCCTGCTCTCGCTCTACGAGATTTCGCTCGCCATTGCCCGCGTGGTCATTACCGCGCGCGAGGGCAAGGAGGGCTTGTTTGTGAGCCGTCTGGACCTGTTCTCGGACGATGAGGACGACGAGGAGTAAATCGGTATGCACGAGGTTGGCATTGTCAACGGCATACTCGATACAGTGATTCGCGCGGCGCGTGGGGCGGGGGCCTCGCGCGCCGTTTTGGTAACGCTGCGTATCGGGGATATGACCGAAGTTGTGCGCGAGGCGCTCGACTTTGCGTGGGAGACATTTCGCGATGAGGACCCGCTCACGCGGGGCTGCGAGCTCGCGGTTGAGGAGATTCACCCACAAAGTGAATGCCTGGACTGCGGTGAGGTCTTTGAACACGACCGTTTCCATTGCCGCTGTCCCCAGTGTGGTGGTGCCAACGTGCGCCTGCTGCACGGCCGCGAACTCGACATCGCAAGTATCGAAATCGAAACCCCCGACGATTAGCCCATCAGCCACCTGGGGACGGGGTATAAAGGGGCAAAAGTAAGGAGCGCTGAGTATGGCTGAGAAAACGATTGATATCGCGTCGCCGATTCTGTCGCGCAATGAGCGCCTGGCAGATCAGCTGCGTCAGCGATTTAATGAGGCAGGCACCTATGTGATCAACGTCTTGTCGAGCCCTGGCTCGGGCAAGACCACCACGATCCTGGGCACCAACGAGCGCCTGCGTGACAAGGCGGGCCTGCGCTGCGCCGTCATCGAGGGCGACATCGCCTCGGACGTCGACGCCATCACCATGAAGGAAGCCGGCATGCCTGCCATCCAGATCAACACGGGGGGCCTGTGCCACCTCGAGGGCAACATGATCATGGAGGCCGTCGACGCGTTCGACCAGGCTGTGGGTCTGGAAAACATCGACGTCATCTTTATCGAAAATGTGGGCAACCTGGTCTGCCCGGTCGACTTTGACCTGGGCGAGAACCTGTCCATCATGATTCTCTCGGTGCCCGAGGGCGACGACAAGCCCATCAAGTACCCGGGCATCTTCCAGCACGCCGGCGCGCAGCTGCTCAACAAGGTCGACGTGGCCCCGGCTTTCGATTTTGACATGGATAGGTATACTAAGACACTCGATGACCTCAATCCGCAGGCGCCGCGGTTTGCCGTGAGCGCGCGCAAGGGCGAGGGCATGGATGCCTGGTGCGATTGGCTCATCGGGCAGATCGAGCAAGCAAGGGCGTAAGTCGGCCGCCATACGGGCGGGCGTAGCCGCAGAGATACGAGATAGGAGCCTCTTTTGAAGCTCATCATCGCCGAGAAAAACGACGCCGCGCGTCAGATTGCCGAGCGTCTGTCCACGGGCAAGCCCAAAAAGGACAAGGTGTACAACACCGCCATCTACCGTTTTGAGTGGAAGGGTGAGGAGTGCGTGACCATCGGCCTTGCCGGTCACATCCTAGCGCCCGATTTTTGCGACAGCGTGCTGTTCGATAAAAAGCTGGGTTGGTATTCGGTGACCGAGGACGGCGAGATGTTGCCGGCCGATATGCCCGATGGCCTGGCCCGCCCGCCTTACGACACCAAGCGCAAGCCGTTCCTTGCCGACGGCATTTCTATCAAGGGCTGGAAGCTCGAGAGCCTGCCTTACCTCACCTGGGCGCCCGTCATTAAGCTACCGGCCGAGAAGGAACTCATTCGTTCGCTCAAGAACCTCGCTAAAAAGTCTGACAGCGTCATTATCGCCACGGACTTCGATCGCGAGGGCGAGCTAATCGGTTCGGACGCCCTTAACAAGGTGCGCGAGGTGGCGCCGGACTTGCCGGTTGCCCGCGCCCAGTACTCTTCGTTTACCAAGGCCGAGATCACGCAGGCCTTCGATAACCTTGTCTCGCTCGACCAGAACCTGGCCGACGCCGGCGAGAGCCGTCAGCACATCGACCTCATTTGGGGTGCGGTGCTGACGCGCTACCTGACGCTCGCCAAGTTTGGCGGCTTTGGTAACGTGCGCTCCGCCGGCCGCGTGCAGACGCCGACGCTTGCCCTGGTGGTCGAGCGCGAGCGCGAGCGCATGGCGTTTGTGCCCGAGGACTATTGGCAGATTCGCGGCATGGGTGCCGCGCAGGGCGCTGCCGAGGACGATCGCTTTAAGATCGCGCACAAGACGGCGCGCTTTACCGACAAGGATGCTGCTGAGACGGCGTACGGCCATGTTGACGGCGTCGCGACGGCAACCGTCGCCGCGGTGACCAAGCGCTCGCGCAAGCAGCAGCCGCCCACGCCGTTTGCGACCACCTCGCTGCAGGCTGCCGCCGCGGCCGAGGGCATCTCGCCTGCGCGTACCATGCGCATCGCTGAGTCCCTCTACATGGCCGGTCTCATCAGCTACCCGCGTGTCGACAATACCGTGTACCCCGCGACGCTCGATCTGGGCGCCGTGGTGAGCGACCTGGCAAAGATCAACCCGGCGCTGGCGCCCGTATGCAAAAAGGTGCTTGCCGGCCCCATGAAGCCTACGCGCGGCAAAGTCGAGACCACCGACCACCCGCCTATCTATCCCACGGGCGAGGGCGATCCGTCCACGCTCGACGGCGGCCAGCGCAAGCTCTACGACCTCATCGCCCGCCGCTTCCTGGCGACGCTCATGGGTCCCGCGACCATCGAGAACACCAAGCTCGAGCTCGATGTGAACGGTGAGCCGTTCGTGGCTTCGGGCGATGTGCTCGTGACCCCGGGTTTCCGCGAGGCCTACCCGTATGGCCTTAAACGCGACGAGCAGATGCCGCCGCTTGAGCAGGGCGATACGGTCGACGTATTCGACATTAAGCTCGAGGCCAAGCAGACCGAGCCGCCCGCGCGCTACAGCCAGGGCAAGCTCGTGCAGGAGATGGAGAAGCGCGGCCTGGGCACCAAGTCCACGCGCGCGAGCATCATCGAGCGCCTGTACGCCGTGCGCTATCTCAAAAATGATCCCGTTGAGCCGAGCCAGCTGGGTATCGCCATCATCGATGCGCTGTCGCAGTTTGCCCCGCGCATCACGAGCCCCGATATGACCAGCGAGCTCGACGGCGACATGACCCGTGTGGAGCGCGGCGAGGATACCGAAGAGCATGTCGTGATGCACTCGCGCGCGCTGCTGGCTGGCGTGCTCGACGAGCTGCTCAAGCACACGCAGGAGCTGGGCGACGCCATCAGCGACGCCGTCACGGCCGATGCGCGCGTGGGAGCTTGCCCCAAGTGCGGCAAGGACCTGGTTATGAAGACGAGCGCCAAGACCCGTGGCAGCTTCATTGGCTGCATGGGCTGGCCCGACTGCGATGTGACCTATCCGGTGCCGAGCGGCGTCAAGGTGAGTCCGCTCGAGGGCGAGGCGGCCGTGTGCCCCGAGTGCGGCGCGCCGCGCATTAAATGCCAGCCGTTCCGTCAGAAGGCTTTCGAGATCTGCGTGAACCCCACGTGCCCCACCAACTACGAGCCCGACCTTAAGGTGGGCGAGTGCAAGGTGTGTGCCGAGGCCGGACGTCATGGCGACCTGATCGCGCACAAGAGTGAGAAGAGCGGCAAGCGCTTTATCCGCTGCACCAACTACGATGACTGCGGCGTGAGCTATCCTCTGCCGGCGCGCGGTAAGCTCGAGGCGACGGGTGAGACCTGCCCCGAGTGCGGCGCCCCCATCGTGGTGGTCAACACGGCGCGCGGCCCGTGGCGTATCTGCGTCAACATGGACTGCCCGACCAAGGAGAAGAAGCCCGCCCGCGGCCGCAAGACCACGACTAAGGCGAGCACGGCCAAGAAGACGACGGCGGCCAAGAAGACGACGGCTAAGAAAGCCACTGCCGCCAAGAAGACGACCGCGAAGAAGTCGACTGCCAAGAAAGTAGCCTCCGACAAGTAACGGCGCGGTCGAAACATTGCCTAAAAAACGAGCGAGGACCCCACGATCCTC
>USEF01000132.1 GCA_900553475.1 uncultured Collinsella sp.
GGCGGGCGCGCACCTCATCGGACATGTTCTGGCTATCGCTCATGTGCGACCTTTCAAAACCAAAGGTGAATCAATCGTTCGAACGTCAAACTATCAGCCAATTCGATCGGCTGAGTCAATCAATCGCTATTATCCTCGCGTGCCGCGATCTTTTCCACGCGAACGGCGTTTTCCTGGGTGAGCGCGGCGCCCGTCAATGGGTCCCAACGCAACGGTGTATGGTCGAGTGGTCCGACGCCCAAGGCCTGAGCGCCGCCGGCATCGGCGCCAAACGAACGTCCGCCGGGGGCGGCCGAGGTGAAGATGCACGCCGGATGCAGATACGGCGTCGTCTCCACGCGCACGCGGTCGCGCCCCATATCGCTCACCAGCTCGACGACCTCGCCATTGGCGATACCCATGCGTGTGGCAACACCGGCATTCATCTGCACGGCGTCCAAGTCGGAACCCGCCTCGGCGGCACCTGCTGCCGCGAGCCTGCGCGAGGTATGCGATTCAAAGGGTCGATTGCCGCTAATGAGGCGAAACATCCCCGGGCTGGGCTCCACCATGGGCGCGATCCAGTCGGGCACACGACCCATGCCGGCTCGCTCCCATATGTCGCTTGCCAGCGCAATCTTGCCGCCGGCAAGCGGAATCACCGGCTCACCCGTGCGTGTCGGCAGCGCCATGCCCGTATCGGCCCAGCCGCGCTCCATGAGCTCGTCCAGATCGATCCCAAAAGGCGCCACCTGGGCAGCCGCCAGATCGTCAGACGTAAACTGGAAGTACTCGCCCACGCCACACGCCTGCGCCAGACCGGCAAAAATCTCCCGACCGGGACGTGTGTCGTCATGCTGCACGGGCAGCACGGCGTTGCGGTAGAACACGCGCGCATCGTTGGCGCCCACGACCGTTCCCACGCCGCGGTCAGCCTCCAGATACGTCACGTCGGGCAGCACGAAGTCAGAAGCACGCGCCGTCTCGGACCAGCGAATATCAATCGTCACGAGCAAGTCGAGCTGCTGCAAAATACTCAACCAAGCCTGTGCATTGCCATAGCCCGCACCGGGGTTACTGGCATAGACGATGAGCCCACGCAAATCGCCGGCAAGAATCGACTGACCGATAGTCGTGCACAGGCCGCGCACCGGATCGACCAGCGGATAGCGCTCGGACCCCAGCTTGGGCCCGCGCGGCACCGGCGGCGTCGCAAAGCGCGCGGGATCGAGGTCGCCCAACACAAGCGGCGTCGGTGGGTTGAGGGCACCGCCGGCGTGTCCGATGCAGCCCAGCAGCACATCGACCAAGCAGATGGCGCGCGCGGTCTGGGTGCTGTTGGCATACGCGATGCCGATGCCACCATGAAAGCCGGCGTCCACCACCGCAGCAGGCGCCGCGGCGGCCAAATCACGCGCAGTCGCACGGATATCGTCCGCTGGCACGTCGCACATCGACTCGGCCCACTCGGGCGTCCAAGCACTGGCCGCCTGTGCCAGCTCGTCAAAACCCGTGGTATAGCGGTCCACGAACTCGTGATCGTACAGGTCCTCGGCTACCAGCACGTGCGCGATACCCAGAAGCAACGCCAGATCGCATCCGGGGCGCACGCGGAGCCAGCGATCGGCAATAGCAGCCGAACCGCTGCGCCGGGGGTCAACCACGATGATCTTCGCCCCGCGCTGGCGCGCATCGTTGAGCGCATCAACGGCCCACGTCGTCGACGAATCGACGATGGAACGCCCTAGGTACATGATGCAATCGGTATGCGCCAGGTCGGAGGCGGGACTATAGCCCAGGCTGTGCTCCCAACCGGTAAGTCGGCTTACCTCGCAGGCACCGTCGGCACCGTACACGTTGGGCGAACCCAGCGCATGCATAAGGCGATAGGCCCAGTAGCGGTCGAACGAGGGAACGCCGAGCGTCATGCCCAGTGCACGAGGCCCGCACTCGTCAACAATCCCCAAAAGACGCTCGGCAATCTGCGCGAACGCCTCGTCCCAGGTAATCGCATCAAACCCCGAGCCATCCCGGCGGCGTCGCATGGGGTGCACAATGCGGTCACGCTCGTCAAACGGCATTGCCAGGCGATGCCGTCCGCGGGCGCACAGGGCACGCGCCGCGCACGGATGCCCCGGCACCGGCAACTCGGCCACCACACGCCCATCCTCAACATGGGCCGCAAAGGCGCAATCGGCATAGCATCCCCCGCATGTCGTCACCACGGAGCGACCGTCATGCATAGTTCTCGATGCCATCTCGATTATTCCTTCCAGCTCAGGGGTTCAGGCCCCACCGCACCACAACTCTGCCGCCAGCTGCCGCGACGCAAAGCCCGCAGCATCTACCGCAGCAAGACACGAAGAGCCTCCCAAAAGGCAAACGCCCCTCGGGAGGCCCGTACGTCATTCCGGCTTATTACGCCTCGGACTTCTTGGCGTAGACAAACCAGTAGCCGAGCGCGATCAGAACCGCACCGCCCACGATGTTGCCCAGCGTGGCGGCGGATAGGTTAAACGCAATACCCGCGACGTTGAGCGCATCGGCCCCGGCAACCTTGGCACCATAGCCGCACGCGTGCATCACGGCACCCATGGGCAAAAAGTACATGTTGGCAACGCAGTGCTCAAAACCGCAGGCCACAAAGGCGGCGATGGGCAGCAAAATGCCCACAACCTTATCGACTACGGTCTTGCCCGCAGTACCAATCCACACGGCCAGGCACACAAAGATATTGCACAGGATGCCACGGAAGAAGATCGTCACCCAGTCGATCGTCACCTTGCCGGCGGCGACGCTCACCATGGAGCTGGCGACCGCCTCGCCGTTGAGTTTATAGATGCCGGCCATGTACACCAAAAAGACGATGAACAGAGCACCGACAAAATTGCCGACCCACACGACGACCCAGGCCTTAAGCATCTGGACAAGGGTGATCTTTTTGCTCTTGAGCGCGCAGACCATAAGCGAATTGCCGGTAAACAGCTCGGCGCCGCACACCAGCACCAGCACCAGGCCCAGGCAAAAGCACAGGCCGCCCACGACGCGCTGGGCACCCCAGCCCAGCGTGCTGTCGCTCAAAAACACCGTAAAGAACAGGCCGCCGAAGGCGATAAACGCGCCGGCGAACATTGCCAACAGAAAGGCCTTAGCGACCGGCAGGTTGGCCTTGGTCACGCCGGCGGCCTCGGTCTTGGCCTCGATCGCGGCGGGCGCCAGGCAATCGGGAGTAGGATACTCCACCTTGGAATCTGCCATGTCAATCACTTCTTTCCTATTCAGCAGAGACAAGCGCTGCTATTGCTCCTGCCCCAAGCGGACAAAGTGGGAAAAGTCGTTGGCGGCCACGGCGTCGTACACGGCGTCGACGGCGTCAAATACTTCCGGAGACATGGGGTTGTAGAACTCCGTGTCGCCCGGCTGAATCCCTATGAAGACGATATCATCACACGATTGCTCAATCTCTTCGATCAGAATCGACAGGGGAAGCGAATGCGTGGTGAACATCGACTTGCGGGCCACATCGCGCTTGTCGAGCAAACGGATGGCACCGACGGGCAGCGCCATATCGGCGGCATCGACCAATACCAAACGCGGCGGACGTTCGCGCTTGACCTCGATGATGTCATCCTCGGGCGTCTGACCACCGTCGATGGTGTACCAACCGGCGATGGGCGTGTCCTCCATCTTTTTGGAGAGCACGGGGCCGGCGGCATCGTCGGCACGCAGCACGCTTCCCGCCGTGAGCACGATACCCGCAAACGGGGCGCCGTTCACACGACCATCCACAACGCGACCCATTACTGCAACCTTCCCGTCAGATACACGCCCGACACATCGCGAACGCGCTCAACCAGATCGCGAAACTTCATTAAGAACGCGACCTGCTGGGCATGCAGGCCAAAGTCGTCGTCGAACACCGAGATGCCGGCCTTGGCCGACCCGCGAAAACCGCGCTCGTCGAGCAGCGCATCGCAGGCCTCGAGCAGCGACGGCACCGCCGCCTTGTCGAGCTGGCACTCGCCAAAGGAGCGGATGGCCTCGAACTTGGTCTTAGCCTCCCCCTCCGGCAGCGCGTCGACGAGCGAATAGAACACATCCACCGGCACCGACAGGCGCGGCTCAAAGCAGTCGAGCACGCCGGTGTGGTGGCCCACGGCGAGCGTGTAGTACAGCACGTCGCAGGCCTCCTGGGGAACGTCTTCCTCGGTCTCCACAAACTTACGCGTGAGCTCGTAGAAGACCACCTGGTCGGGCGCGTGGCCCAGGCAGGGGTCGGCGACGCCCTCGGCGGCCTCGTCGCTTGCGCGCGAGGCATCGTCAAAGGAGCCGCCGAGCATACCGGGGCCCGCAAAGTAACCAGAGCGGTCCGTGAGCTCCATTTAGCGACCTCCGGCCAGCACCAAATCCTGCAGCGCCGAGTAGACCTCGACGCGGCGCGGATCGTCCTGCTTGTCGATGAGCAGCGCCATGGCACCGCGGATATCGCCCTTGGGCGCGCCCTCGAGCGTATCCATAAACTCGTTGGCCAGGTCGCGGCCCTTGGAGATCAGCTCGAAATCGGTGGGCATCAGCTTGCCCTCGCGCTGCTCGCAGAACACCCATACATCCTTGAAAGCAGCGATATCAGCACTGTTGAAGTTAGACATAGTCGTTTTTATCCCCTTTCTCAGATGATGTGCTTGTCGGCCAGGATGCCGGCCAGCTTCTCGCAGGTCTCCTTGCCGTTGCCCTCCAGCATCATGCCGACGCCCTTCTGGGGAGGCGTGAAGCTCTTGAAGATGTTGGTGGGAGAGCCCTTCAGGCCGATGGTGGTGGCATCGATCAGGGGATGATCCTTGAGCTTTTCATAGTCATAGGTCTCCAGAGGCTTGTTGTAAGTCTCATAGATGCCGCCG
>USEF01000133.1 GCA_900553475.1 uncultured Collinsella sp.
AAAGTGGGAGATTATCCACTCTCATTTGTTATGTGCCCGAAAATCCACGCTCGTTTCTACTCTGCCTACATTTGGAGGAAGAGCTCGTGGAGGCGGGTATCCTCGTCGAGTTCGGGGTGAAAGGTAACGCCGAGCTGGTTGCCTTGGCGGGCGGCGACGATACGGCCGTCGACTTCTGCTAGAGCCTCAGCGTCGCCGTGCACTTCGACGATGCGGGGCGCGCGGATAAACGTCAGCGGCACCTCACCGTCGATACCGCCTACCTGCCCCTTGGTGCGAAAGCTGCCGAGCTGCCTGCCGTAGGCATTGCGCTCGACGAGCACATCCATGGTTGCCAGGCGCGGCGTCCCCTTATCGTCGTGGGCGGCAAGGTCGCGCGCCAGCAGAATCAAGCCGGCGCAGGTGCCCAGGACGGGCATGCCTTCAGCGATACGGGCACGAAGCTCCTCGAGCATGCCCAACTCATCAAGCAGCTTCCCTTGAACGGTGGACTCGCCGCCGGGAAGTACCAGACGGTCAAAGTCCTGCTTCAAATCAGCCGCCTGCCTCAGCTCAATACAGTGTGCGCCAAGCCCGGATAGTCTTGCCTCGTGCTCGGCAAAAGCGCCTTGGACCGCCAGCACGGCGACCGTTTGGTCTGCATAATCGCTCATGTGCGATCCTTTCTGCTGGACTAGCGCCCGCGCTCTTCCATGATAATCTCGATCTCGTCGGCGTTGATGCCCACCATGGCCTCGCCCAGGTCCTCCGAAAGCTCGGCAATGAGCTTGGCATCGGTGAAGTTTGCCACGGCCTTGACGATGGCGGCTGCGCGCTTGGCGGGGTCGCCGCTCTTAAAGATGCCCGAGCCGACAAACACGCCTTCGGCGCCCAGCTGCATCATCAACGCCGCGTCGGCGGGCGTGGAAATGCCGCCGGCGGCAAAGTTCACGACGGGAAGCTTACCCGTGGCATGGACCTCGCGCACCAGCTCGACCGGAACCTGCAGTTGCTTGGCTGCCTCAAAGAGCTCGTCATCGCGAAGGGCAACAACGTCGCGGATCTGCTTTTGGATCTTGCGCATGTGGCGTACAGCCTGGACGACGTCGCCCGTGCCCGGCTCGCCCTTGGTGCGGATCATCGTGGCGCCCTCGGCAACACGGCGCAGCGCCTCGCCCAGATCGCGGGCGCCGCAGACAAACGGCACGTCAAACTGGTTCTTGTCGATGTGATAGACGTCATCGGCAGGGGAGAGAACCTCGGACTCATCGATGTAGTCGATTTCGATGGCCTGAAGGACCTGCGCCTCGACGATGTGACCGATGCGGCACTTGGCCATGACGGGGATGGAGACGGCCTCCTGGATGCCCTTGATCATCTTGGGGTCGCTCATGCGCGAGACGCCGCCTGCGGCACGGATGTCGGCCGGAATGCGCTCGAGTGCCATGACGGCGCAGGCGCCCGCCTCTTCGGCGACGCGTGCCTGCTCGGGCGTGGTGACGTCCATGATGACGCCGCCCTTGAGCATCTGCGCGAGCTCGCGATTGAGTTTGACGCGATCGGCTTTGCTGGTCTGTTCTGCCATGGTTGCTCCCTTGGTTGACATGTGCATTGCTTGACGGAACATCCTATCGGGGAGCTGGGTATGGCAAAATACTCAGTTTTCGAGATAATAATAAGGTCAGCTTAATACCAGATTGAACAGCTCGATAAGGTCAGGTGATAAACTCATGCTTGACTACAATTTGGAAAAACGCGGCGAAGCATCGCTTTATGAATATGTTTACCAGCAAATTCGAGATGATATTGTTGCTGGACGTATTGCGGCGGGGGAGCATCTTCCGTCTAAGCGCGCCTTTGCCAGTCATCTGGGAATCAGTGTCATTACCATCGAGAATGCATATAGCCAGTTACTTGCCGAGGGCTATATTTGCTCAATGCCGCGTCGTGGCTACTACGCTTGCGAGCTTCCGGATGCACCGGTTTTGGCTTCGGCTGCGGAGGGCATCGACCGAGATGCCGCCTCTGCGGGTCCCAGCGCGCATGATGTCAACGGACAGGTTGAGCTATTCGATGCACTTTCTCCTTCCGCTTTGGAGGCGGCGCGGCTTTGGCAAAGCGCACTACGGGCGACGCTGGCATCCGAAGATGAGCGCGAAATCTTTTCGCCCGCACCGGCGCAGGGCACCGCTCGGCTGCGACGCGCAATTGCTCACCACCTGCGTGGGACAAGGGGCATGAATGTCGATCCCAACAACATTGTTATCGGCGCGGGCGCCCAGCTGCTCGATACCATGTTGGTTCAGTTGCTTGGCGCTGACAAGGTGTATGCCGTTGAGGACCCGGGCTATTTACGTCTGACGCGCATCTATCAGGCTATGGGCTGCAAAGTTCGACATATCCCGTTGGATGATGAGGGCGTGGACTTGAGCGCTCTGCAGAAAACCGGGACCGATGTACTTCATCTGATGCCGTCCCATCAGTATCCGACCGGCCTTGTGACGAGCATTGCGCGGCGCTATGCGCTTCTGAGCTGGGCCGCCGAGCGACCAGGTCGGTATCTCATCGAAGATGACTTTGATTGTGAGTTTCGCCTTGCCGGGAAGCCGATTCCCGCGCTCGCGTCGATCGATGCCGCCCAGTCGGTTATCTACACCAACACGTTTTCGAAGAGCCTTTCATCGGCGTTGCGTTTGGCGTACATGGTGTTGCCCGATGAGTTAATGGAGCGGTTTAGGCGCAACCTTGGTTTCTACGCCTCGTCGGTGAGCTCTGTTGATCAGGTCGCTTTGGCGCGTTTGCTGGAATCGGGTGATTACGAGCGACATGTGAACCGCGTGCGCGTTCGTGCTCGCGAGGCGCGTGATGGCCTGATGGCGCTTGTGCGGAAGGTATTTCCGGCAGGAGAGGTCTCGATCGAGCATGCAGACGCGGGCCTTTACTGTATCGTGGTTGCGGAGCGTGGAGCGGGCGGAAGCTCTTTTGTGCGGGCCCTCACGCGCTCGAGTATCCCTTTTGTCGATATCAGTGACTGTTATTGGTGTGCCGATGGCGCATCTGTCCCTGAAAACTCAAGTCAAATTCTTGTTCAGTATGACGATTTGAGTCCAAAAGCGCTAAATACCTTGGAATCGCAGCTAATGGGAGCACTCTGCAACCTAAGTGAGTAGGCTTTTGGAACTTTGGCGACCAGGCAGTTTTGTAACAAGCTATCTACCTGCGGTTTTGAAAAGCAGGATGACCGGGCTGCTCGGGATGTTCAAAAAAGTCTACTCACTTGTCGCGCAAAGCTTCTGCATGAGAAAAAAATGGGGTTTTCAACAGAACTTCGTCCAGCTCTCGGCAAGCTTTTGGCCAGTTGGGGAGGGCTGTTGAAAACTTGGCAGTCCGTTCGGCACCATTTTTGGCGCGTTCGCGCCAATGCGTGACTGACTGGGTTGAAATTCGTGTTTTCCTGTGCCTATGAAGGATTTACTTTGTGACATATCGGCTTTTAGGTACTGGCGTTTGCCTCCTCAAGTCCGCGCTTTGTGTCCGCCGCTTCCACGACCGGAAGAAGACCGGCAGCGATATGATCTCGCCCGCAACCCGACGGCTGCGGTCGCGCTCGGTTTTCCGTTGTATACATTGGTTCGGACGAGAAACAAACGGACTTGTCCAGCCAGCATTAGGCAGCGGCTGTTTCTTGGTGAGCTTCCCAGGGAATCCGTGCTGGAAACGGAGCATGGGTTTTTGATTACGTCTCCTCTACTGACGGCATTCATCATGTCGCGGCACCTGACGGATCTCCAGCTTCTTTTGGTATTGGCGGAGATGTATGGCTTGTTTGCGGTGTGCGCTCTGCCGGCGGCACTTGAGGCGGAGCTTTCGCGTGCAATTGATTCGGGCGCGATTTCGACAACGTTCGGTTGGGTGCGCTGCCCGTCCGAGGACGGCACCGCCTCAAATTTATGGCGTCGAGACGCTTTGGTTTTGGGCGGAGACCTTGACCGTTTTTGTTCAGATGTTTGCGGGATGCGTTACGGCAATAGATTTATGGCGGTATCGCAACTCGTTCCATTGGGTGCCGCGTCGCCTTTTGAGGTCGAGGCGTATTTGTTGCTTGGACTGCCGCGAGCCCTGGGAGGCGAAGGGTTTTGCGGCATAGAGCTCAATGTCGAAGTGACGTTAAGCACAAGTGCTCGAGCGATTGTGGGAAAGTCCCGTGTATATATCGACCTACTTCTTTCTTCGCCGGACGGTAGGCGACAGGTGGCCATTGAATGTCAGGGAAAGGTCTCGCACGGACGCGCGGGGGATGGCTTGCGTGACGCTGACCGCATGACGGCCCTTCAGGCCATGGGCTACGATGTGCTTCTCCTTACACACAGACAGATATCGGATGAGGATAGATTCCGCGCGATCGTTAAGGCCGTATGCAGGATGCTCGATGCTGAATATCGTGATAAAAGCTCGGATGAGCAAAGGGCTGAGGCATTACTCCGGTCTGAACTATTCATTGACTGGACAAAATTGGGAGTAATCGACGGAAAGATGCCCGTTAGACACAAAATGGCTCGATCGTGGACGGCTGCGAATCTAAGTGAGTAGACTTTTGGCACTTTGGCGACCAGGCCGTTTTGCAACAAGTCATTTACCTGCGGCTTTATAAAGCAATATGGGTGGTGTGCTCGGCAAGTTCCAAAAAGTCTACTCACTTAGTTTTTGACGAGAAGCCGATGCCGAAGGCGGTCCTATTTCAGGGCGTTAACAAGTTCGTGAGGCACGAAAAAGGCCCGAACCAATATGGTCCGGGCCTCATCAAGCTAGAGGTTATGTCTCAGGCGGTTGGCTTAGCCAAAGTAGCGCTTGAGCAGGCCGGCGAAAGCCTTGCCGTGGCGGGCC
>USEF01000134.1 GCA_900553475.1 uncultured Collinsella sp.
TTGGTGGAGTCGGTTACGACCTCGCCCAGGAGCTCAGCGAACTTGGCAGCGTGCTCGGCCTCCTCGTGGGCAGCCTTCTCCCAGTACAGGCCGATCTCGGGATAGCCCTCGCGATGAGCGACGCGCGCCATGGCCAGGTACATACCGACCTCGGAGCACTCGCCCTCAAAGTTGGCGCGCAGGTCGGCAACGATGTCCTCGGAGACGCCCTCCATCTTGGCGACGCCCACGACGTGCTCGGCAGCCCACTCGAGCTGACCCTCCTCCTGCTTCAGGAAGCGAGAACCGGGAACGCCGCACTGGGGGCACTTGAAGTCCTCGGGCAGCTGGTCGCCGTCGAACTCTTCCACATAACCGCAAACGGGGCAAACAAACTTCATGATTCGATCCTTTCGATCGATGGCGATTGTGCGCTCGTCCGGTCCCGTAAGGGCCCTCTCCGGACGTGCGTCTTGACGAGTTCTATTATCCATAAATGCAACCAAATGTGAAGCCTATTAGGAATGATTTTTAATAAAACAATTTTAAGATATGAAGATGTTGATTGATTAACGATTGGCAGGCCGTCTTTGACCGCCGCTGAGTACAATCGGGCGAGCAAATGTTGACCTATCAACAAATGAAGGAGTTTCCTTTATGCATCTAGTCCGTCGTGCCTGGTGCCGAACATATCAGACGGTTTTTCGCATTGCATTGCCGATCCTGCCCTATACCGAGCCGCGCATTTTAGAGCATGCCGAGGATGTGCCCGCGGTGCTTCAAAAGCGCTCGATCCAGAAGGTCCTTATCGTGACGGATCCCGGCATTGCCCGTCTGGGGCTCACGGCACCGCTCGAGACGGCGCTCGCATGCAGGGGGATTGGCGTTACGGTCTATGCCGAAACGCGTGCAAACCCCACGGTTTCAAACGTGGAAGAAGCGGCGTCCCTGTATCGAGAGAGCGCCTGCCAGGCCATTATCGGCTTTGGCGGTGGCTCGGCCATGGACTGTGCCAAGGGCGTGGGCGCACGCATTGCGCAGCCAAACAAGCCCATCAACAAGATGCGCGGCCTACTGCGGATTCATCGTCTCCTGCCGCTGCTTATTGCGGTTCCCACTACCGCCGGTACGGGAAGCGAAGTCACGCTCGCGGCGGTTATCACCGATGACGAGACGCACTACAAATACCCCATTAACGACTTTGTGCTCATCCCGCGTTTTGCAGTCCACGACCCCGAGTTTACGTGCGGCTTGCCCGCTTCCATTACGGGGCAGACGGGCATGGACGCCCTGACGCATGCCGTTGAGGCCTTTATCGGGCGAAGCACCACGCCCTATACGCGTAAGATGGCGCGACAGGCGGTGCAGCTTATCCACGACAATTTGCTCGAGGCCTATGAGCATGGTGACGACATGTGCGCTCGTCGCAATATGCTTTTGGCGGCGTATAAGGCGGGCGTTGCGTTTACCCGCTCCTATGTCGGATATGTGCATGCCATCGCGCACAGTTTGGGCGGCCGATACGGAATTCCGCACGGTTTGGCCAACGCGATCATCCTGCCGCACATGCTTCGCGCTTATGGTGACGCCGCCGCCCCCAAGCTTGCCGATCTTGCTCACATGGCGGGCATTGCGCCGGCTACCGCGCAGGATAGTCTTGCGGCCGAGGCCTTTATCGATTGGGTCGACCGCATGAACGAGGCCCTGGGAATCCCCAAATATGTCTTGGGCATTCGCCGCTCTGACATTCCCGAGATGGCGGTGCATGCCGATGCCGAGGCCAATCCGCTATACCCCGTTCCGCTTCTAATGGACCGCTTGGAGCTCGAGCATATGTACGAAGTCGTTGCAGGTGGTATGTTTGAGGACGAGAATTAGGAGGGTCCATGAACACCGAGGAAATTGCGCGCATCGTCGGCGATCAGCGCGCCTACTTTAAGACGCACGCCACGTTTGATGTCGATGCTCGACGTCGCGCGCTCGTGAGTTTACGCGATGCGGTGCGGGCCCACGAGGCCGATATCGCCCATGCGCTCAAGACCGATTTGGGGAAGTCGCATGACGAGGCCTATATGTGCGAGATCGGCACGTCGCTTTCCGAGATTCGTCATCAGATCGCTCACGTGGCTCGATGGAGTCGTCCGCGCCTGCGTCCGTGTGACCTTGCCAACGCCGTGAGTGTGTGTAAAACGCAAGCCGTGCCCTATGGCGTCACGCTCATCATGGCCCCGTGGAACTACCCATTTTTGCTAACACTCGAGCCGCTCGCCGGCGCCCTTGCCGCGGGCAATACTGTGGCCATCAAGCCGAGCGCCTATGCTCCGGCATCGAGTGCGGTGCTCAAGCAAATCTGTGAAGAGGCATTTGATCCGCGCCTGGTGACGGTTGTCGAGGGCGGGCGCGCCGAGAACGAAGCGCTGCTCGATGAGTGCTGGGACAAGATCTTCTTTACCGGTAGCGTTCCGGTCGGCAAACTCGTCATGGAGCGCGCAAGTAAAAACCTTACGCCCGTGACGCTTGAGCTGGGCGGAAAGAGCCCCTGTATCGTGGATGCGACGGCAAACTTGAAGGTTGCGGCGCGGCGTATCGCCTTTGGTAAATGGCTCAACGTGGGGCAGACCTGCGTGGCGCCCGACTACCTGCTGGTCGATGCGCGCGTGCATGACGAGCTGCTGGACCTCATCAGGGAAGAGGCCCGCCGTATGTTTGGCGAGCATCCGCTCGATAACGAGGATTACGGGCATATCGTCAACGCCAAGCATTTTGCGCGCGTGCGTGGGCTGATCGATCCCGATAAGGTTGTGCTTGGAGGCACGGCGCGCGAGTCATCGCTCAAGATTGAGCCGACGATCCTAGACGGCGTGACCCCCGATGACGCCGTGATGCAGGAGGAGATTTTCGGCCCCATCTTGCCGGTGCTGACGTTTGAGAGCCTAGACGAGGCCGAGACGTTTATTACGGATCGTCCGACGCCGCTGGCTCTGTATATCTTTAGCCAGGATCGCGCAGTTCGGCAGCGCTTTGTGCGTTACGTGCCCTTTGGCGGCGGCTGCGTCAACGACACGATTATGCACTTGGCTACGAGCCATATGGGCTTTGGTGGCATGGGTGCGAGCGGTATGGGGCAGTACCATGGACGCGAGAGCTTCGATACGTTTAGCCACAAGAAGAGCATCGTGAACAAGGCAACGTGGCTGGACGTGCCATTCCGCTATGCTCCTTACGCAAGCTGGAAGCACAAGTTCGTGCGCATGTTTATGCATTAGAAAAGGGTGCAGGTAATACGAACAAGTGTTCCTATTACCTGCATTTTGCGTTAGACTACTGTTATGGAGCACGGATGGGCCAACTCCCTTTAGAAGGGATTTGGTATGAACGTAAGCGATGTTATTTCGTTATTGGCGTTGTTGATTGCGGCTATCGAACTCGGTCTGTTTATCGGCCGAATGAAATAGCCGCCCCCGCGTAAGCGAAGACGGCCACTTCTCACGATGAAAACGTGTATCGGAGTTGGCAAGACCCGCGGCAACGGGTGCCATCCGTGTTCCTATCTTATCTGCAAGCGTTCTGTCGCGCAAGCGTTGAGGCAAACGATTGAAGGACGCAGACAGGATGTATTTGTGTCCGCACGGGACCGTAGACTTCTCAATAAGGTTACACACCGGTTTATCCGGCCGTTAGAGGAGCTGCTATGTACGAGCCTTCGCGTGTTCTTCTGTCATTTCACATTGCAGGATTTCAGTATGCCGATGGCGCCTTGGTCTTGGGCGATCTTAAAGTGGGCGATAAGCTGACGCTGTGTGCCGAGCGCGATAATCCCCATGACCCTGAGGCGGTTGAGATTTATTACGGCAACACCAAGCTTGGCTATGTTCCGGGAAACGAGGTCGGCCCACTGTCCTTGATGATGTATTACGGCCACGAGGACGTATTTGAGGCTCGCGTGCAACAGGTTGCTCCCGAGCGCAGCCCGTGGCACCAGGTGCGCGTTGGCCTCTATGTGGTGGATGCTCGCTAGTCGGCAAGGGAGGCGGCCATGTTTGATGACGACGACCTATTCAATCTGACAGACGATTCGTTTGAGTGGGATCTGCTACTCGATGACGATGAGTTGGAGCAGGATCGTAGGAAACGGCAGGGCAAGAAAACTCAGGGTGACGCTTCGAAAAAGTAAGACAAACGCCGCCGCGGCCTGTTCGGCGGGCTCTTTGGCTAACCGCCGTATCGCTGTGTCTGTATACTTAGCACGAGTTTGACGCGTTGCGAAATGAGGGCATAGACGATGATGTGGTTTACCGCCGACCTGCACCTGGGCGATACGAATATCTTGCACGACATGGATCGGCCGTTTGATTCGGTCGAGGAGATGAACCGCAAGGTCATCGATGCCATCAATGAGTGCGTGGCTGCGGACGACCGCCTCTATATCTTGGGAGACTTTACGTATCGCTTGCCCATGGCGGAGGCGGTGCGCCTGCGCGAGCGTATCGAATGCAAGAATGTGACGCTCATCTGCGGTAACCATGACGGCGACTGGGAAGATCCCGACGCCCCGCAAATTTGGGAAGACGTGCGCGATTACCTGGAGGTTGCTCCCGGCTATGCCAAGGGCCATCGTCTGGTGATGAGCCATTACCCCATGCTCAGCTGGAATGGTAAGGCGCGTGGCGCCATCATGCTACACGGGCATATCCACAGCAGAGGAGACCGCACCAACGCACGCAACCGCGATCGCGAGCGCCCCATTTACCGCTACGATGTGGGCCTCGACGCCAACGAGTACAAGCCCGTAAGCCGCGACCAGATTCTTAGCTTCTTTGGGCTATAGGGCGCCAGAACCACCACAAAGGGGACAGGCACCTTTGTGGT
>USEF01000135.1 GCA_900553475.1 uncultured Collinsella sp.
ACGGAGGCCACATTAAGTGGCCTCCTGTTCGTGCGGAACTCGCGATAAACCTAAGCCGGTGTCCCCACTCTCCCGGGACCGAACGCCCTAGTTGTTGAGCATGCGGTCGAAGCTTCCCGAGTCGCCATCCCGATAGTCGGCGGTCATCAGAATCTCCTGCGGAATGCGCCCACCTTCACGCAGCACGTTGCGGAACTGCACGCGCGTGACCATGGGCAGATCCTTGATCGTCGCTGCCAGGTTCTGCGGCACGCCTTGGTTGGCAGCCGCGGGCTCGCACTCGCCGCCGGCCTTCACGCGACGCTTATGCTCGGCGAGCATGGCGCGGTACATGCCGGCATGCAGGCGAATCTCAACCACATTGGCATTGCGAGCCTGTTCGACGATGCGCGCGCCCTCGCGATCGATATCGCCCACGTAGTAGACGTAGTTAAAGCGATAGCCAATCTCGGCCAGATAATCATCCAGTGCGTGCGAGACGCTCGCCTTGCAGCCGCCGCCAAAAATCACGCCGCCCACCTTGATGCCAAAGAGCTTGGCGTGCTTGCGGCCACGCAGCAGCTTGACGATCTCGTCGTAGGTGTCCAGGTTCTCGACCATAATGAACGGCTTGTCGGCTCCCAGCGTAAAGAAGCCCGTAAAGTGCACGGGGCGATTGGGGGCGACCTTGATCGCCTGCATGCTGATGCCCTTTTCGGTCATACGCCTGATCAAGCGCTCACCGTGCTTGCCGTCAAAAGCCTTCTCGTCGTTAAAGATCTGGTAGGCACGCTGGCGGCGCGAGGCAACCGGCGTATCGGCACCTCGATTCTGCTCGATCCAAGCCTGGATGATTGCGATTTCCTCGGCAATCTTGCGGTTGGACATCTCGTTGTGCTGAGTGCGTTGCGGAGCCTTTTTGCCGTCCTTGCCCTCGACCTTTACGATCTGTGTCTGCTGCTCCTTGATCTTAGAGAGCGCCGTAGGCGTAGGGACAACCTTGAGCAGCTGCCTGCCTAAAACGCGGGCAAGGGCAAACGCCGAGACCTCACCGTGAACGGCCGACTTGGGCTGCTGGGCAGCAGCACCTGCTGCGGCAGACTCCGGCTTCTTCTGAGACTTGCGCTTAGAATCGCCTTGGGAATTGCGCTCGTGCTTCGGCATAGACGCCTGCTTCTGCGGACGATCGGACTTGCTCTCCTTCGCCGGTTGGCGCTTAGGCTGCCCCGAAGAAACCTCGGCCTTCGCATCTTCGTCCTGCGGCGTGGTCTTCTCGGCCGCAGTCTCGGCATGGGAACTGCGGCCCCCACGATGGCGACGGCGGCGAGGCTTGCTCGACGCGCCCCGCTCCGTCTGCTCATCAGTAGGCTGCTGGCCCTTGGCCTCGGCATCAACCTCAAGCTGCGGCTCAACAGGCTTCTGTTTGCGAGCCGCCGGCTCAACGGCCTTCTCGTCCTTCTCGCCCTGAGTGGTCGAAGCCGGCTCGCTCTTCTCCTGACGCCTTACGGGGTATGCGCGTCCCGCAAAACCGCGGCCGGGACGACACGAACCTGGAGCCTTCTTGGCAGACTCCTCAACATCGTCTGCAACCTCAGAAGACTCTTCAACCTCACGCGCGGCATCCTGCTGTGCAGCCTTAAAGTGAGCACCGCGACGGCGCTTGGGCTCTTGGGCCTCCACGGGCTTTTGCTCCTTCGCGGGCTTCTGCGACTCGACAGCAACCTCGGTCTCAACAACCTCGGCATCCGTCTCACCCTTTTGAGCAACGGCGCGACGGAAGCGCTCCTGCTGGGCGCGGCGCTGCGCATCGCGCTTGCCGCCCCCGCCAAAACCGCCGCGTCCTGCCTTGGCCGTAAAGGCACGCACGACGTTCTCATCGAGCAACTCATCGGTATCGACATGCTCACGCGGGACAGCTTCTTCCACAGCAGGCACGTCAGCGGAATCCTCGACGACAAAAACCTCGACGGACTCGGCAGGCTGCTCCTGGGCATCGCGGATCTCGGCATTGATGGTATAGAACGCCGGGCGCCCGTTAATGCCGCTGCCCTCGATCTTGGTCACGATCTTTGCCGCGATGAGCTCATCGCGCATCGCCTTGGTGTCACATTCCTTATCGACGGAGCGGAAAATCTGCGCCAGCGCACTCGACTTAATCTTGAGCGCCTTGCGGCAGAGCAGGTCGTAGGCAACCAGCTTGGCACGCTCGGCAGAAAGCGACGTCTGGCTGCTCAGACGCTCAGCCAGGGCATCGACATTATTTTGGTTATCGGAATATACCGTCTTGGCCACGGGGCCCCTTTCATATGCACACATATACGTCTATATGGTACAACGCGCGCCCTTATCCACGCAAAACATCTGCGACAACACTCGAGCGTCACCCGCTTTTGCATGAAAAAAGACCGAGCCCGCGAAGTCGCGGACCCGGTCTTTCCGAGTCATATAGATGTGACGTCCAACTCGTCAGGTCGACTAAGCCTTGGCGGCCTCGGCGTCGGCAGGAGCCTCAGCGGCAGCGGCGCGGCCGTACTCGGCCTTGCCCATCTCGGACCACTCGGGCTCCTCGTCGGGCATGGAACCGGCCTCCTTGCCGAAGAACTCCTTGAGGCAGTTAACGGCGACGATGAGGCCCAGGACCATCAGCAGGACGGCAAAGACGAGCTGCAGGCCCTTGGTGGCGGCGACGGAGACGGCGGCCGTGGTGGCGGTAGCCGGGATGGTACCGAAGAAACCGTAGGCCTGGACGGCGGTCATGCAGCCCATGGCACTCTGGACCAGCGAGGTGAAGGTGCAGCAGAGCAGGAAGGCGACGGGCACGTAGAGCATCCAGCCCTT
Organism: uncultured Collinsella sp.; assembly: GCA_900553475.1. Classification (GTDB taxonomy): domain Bacteria; phylum Actinomycetota; class Coriobacteriia; order Coriobacteriales; family Coriobacteriaceae; genus Collinsella. The sequence goes on from USEF01000135.1 coordinate 2,818, forward strand.
GCGGCCGGTGCACTTGCAGAACACGGCGAGGGTGATCATGGTCATGCCACCGAGCAGCTGGTTGGAAGCACCAAAGAGCGGCCAGATGTTGGCATAGCCACCAAAAGCGAGGGCGAGACCGGGAAGCAGGGTAACGACCGTGGCGAACCAGGGGTTGCCGAGGACCTTCATGTAGCCGGCCTTGGACTCGATGGCCAGGGCATCGTTGGTCTGGGCAAAGAACTCGGAGAACGAGGTGCGGGCAATGCGGGCGACGGCGTCGAGCGAGGTCAGAGCCAGAGCGGAAACGTTCATGGTCATAAAGACGGTAGCGAGCGTGCCGTCAACACCGAAGGCCTGCATACCGCGGGAGATGCCAGCGGCGAAGATCTGGAACGGGGTGGAAGCGACACCGGCGTTGAGGGCGCCGGTACCGGCGGTGTTCATGTCGGAGAACATGATGCCGGCAACGATGATGGCAAGGATGCCGACGAAGGACTCGACGATCATGGCGCCGTAACCGACCTTGACGGCGTCCTGTTCCTTCTCGACCTGCTTAGAAGAGGTGCCGGAAGAAACGAGGCTGTGGAAACCGGAGAGAGCACCGCAAGCGACGGAGACGAACAGGACCGGGAACATCATGCCGGAGGCAGTGGAGAAGCCGGTGAAGACCGGAGCGGTGATAGTGGCCTGACCGTTGACGCCCAGGACGACGATGCCGAGGACAGCGCAGACGATCATGACGATCATCATGATGGAAGTGAGGTAGTCACGCGGGGTCTTGAGCATCTGGATGGGCATAGCGCCAGCGAAGACCAGGTAGACCATGACGACGGCGAACCACTGGAACTTATCCAGGTAGACCGGGAACTGCATACCGACGGCGAACATGAGAACCATGAGGACCACGCCGGTGACGAACTCGGCAGCACCGGTGAGGTTGAACTTCTTCTGGGCCCAACCAAAGGCGATAGCGACGAAGGTGAACAGGATGGAGATGGTACCAGCGCAGCCGGCGGCATAGGACTTGGTGAAGTCGATGGCACCGGTAGCAGCACCAGAAGCGTCAACGGCCGGGGTGAACATGAACGTCTTGCAGACCATGTCGGTGAAGGCGGCGATGACGATGATGCAGAACAGCCAGCAGAACAGCAGGAACAGGCGACGGCCGGTCTTGCCGATGTACTTCTCGATGAGCTGAGCGAGCGACTTGCCGTTGTTCTTCATCGAAGCGTACAGAGCACCAAAGTCGTGGACGGCACCAAAGAAGATACCGCCGACGAGGACCCAGAGCACGACGGGAAGCCAGCCGAAGGCCATGGCGACGATCGTACCCGTAACAGGGCCGGCACCGCAGATCGAGCTGAACTGGTGCGAGAACGCGGTGAAGGCGGAGACGGGCGAGAAGCTGTTGCCGTCCTTCATGCGCTTGGCCGGCGTGAGGGCCTCTTTGTCAACGCCCCACTTGTTGGCCAGCCATCGGCCATAGCCCAGATAGCCGCAGGCGAGCACCGCCGCGGCCACAACCATGAGCAAAACTCCGTTCATTACATTTCCTCCTCTAAAAAGAACTTCCTAGACATAAAAAATGAGGGCCGTCGGTTGCGCTCGACGGCCCTCATCTTTATCAGCCGCCCGTTATCGTACGGGCTAGCTGTATGTGCTAACCCGCATCAGATAATTACTACGCTGATAATGTTTAGCTGATGCGTGAACATGTCTAAGAAATCCTCTTCAATCATGATGCGAACGATCCGTGCGTGTTCACATCCCCCAGTGGTTGAAAAGGAGTATGAAACTTTAGTTACCTAAAGTCAACGCAAATTTGTAATGAATTTTCAACTTTTTTTGAATTTCTCGGTATAAAACGCTACTGACCTCGGACTTTACCCCACGACAGTTTTTGCATGAGAGATGCCCCTCGGGAGCGGGCGGGCGTATGCAAGGTTTCCTGCTCTACAGTCCTGCTCGCACGGAGAGCACATTAAGTGCTC
>USEF01000136.1 GCA_900553475.1 uncultured Collinsella sp.
GACAACCCGCTTGATAATCTCCAGCGACTGCAATCGACTCTCAAGGGCGTCGAGGTCGCCTCCGCTCAACTTGCACCCGCGAGCAAAGCCGCTTCCGTCTATGGAAAGCGTACCGGTTTGCATCAATGCGCGCATGAGGGCCAACTCTTCCATGCGCTCGACAAGAGTTCCGGTCTCGCTGAGGGTGATTGTGTTGGTGGAGAGGCATATGTCGAAACCCCTGAAGAAAACGTGCTCGCCATTCTCATTTTCTCCGGCCATGACCACCGCATTTAGGGAAACATCACCAGAGCTGACGTCATGCCGAGACCCAATCGCGACGCCAACTATGTTTTCAAGCTTATTCAAGGGATACAGCTCTCCCCAGGGGCTCTTCCCGTAGATATACAGCCCGTTCCTGTATGGAGCCAAGCTTGCGGGCGACTCGCCCTCGAGCAGCTCGATTCCAAACTCGCACTCATCAAAGCAAAGGCCGGCGTCCTTAAATTCCTCGATTGTCTTGGGGGCGATGCCAGCGACTGCTCGCTGCTTTGCTCTGTCCTTGACCGCCCTTCTGACAAGCCGCGTCAATTCCGCCGCGTCTGATGGAAGCCGGTCGAAACGCAAAGAGATGCGCTCTTGTTGCTCCGGAATATCGGCCAGAATCTTCTTTAGGTCATAGGGAAGCAAAAGTCTGTAGAAAACCTCCGCTGAACGAGCCTCGCTCCCACAGTAGACGTAAAAATAGATGCAGCCTCCAGCAATGTTGAGATAGTGCCTGAGGTCTGAAACTCGAACTTGCCGCTTAGGTCGGTCCGATTTTCTTTTCGAAGTGGTCCCCTTGACCTGAAGCGGCAACTGGCCTTCAACGGTCTCAATCGTGAAGGAAGAAGACGAGTAGACTTGCAGGTGCCCGTCGGTGCATTCGGTCTTGTCGTTCTCATCTATATACGCATAGACGCAAGCGACATCGCCGAAAGCCTGCTTGACAGCATTGACCGCGTTCTGCTCGATTTTGCGATTGTCCAAGCTTCTCCTTACTGTTTTAGATCGTCAGCAAACCGATGTCAGGCATGTTTCTCACTTGACCTAACTGCCTCGCGATGAATCGCATGGCCCTAGAGGAAAAAGTCCCTCGCGCTCACGATGCGGATGCCGTCGATATCCGTGTCGTAGGAACCCTGCCTCACGACCACGATCTTCTCGTGGTTGTCTCGTATCGACTTCAGAGGGGCGATCTCTCGCTCCCTGGTCTCGCTTGCGAACATCTCGTCAGTCGCCTGCACGTAGAGCACGCGCCCGTCCTTCGTCGCAACGAAGTCGACTTCCTTGCCATAGAGCTTGCCCACATGCACGCTCCATCCTTCGTAGAGCAGCTGGAGATACACGGCGTTCTCGAACAGACGGCCAGTATCCGTGACCCTATAGCCGGCCATCCAGGTCCTGAAGCCGGTATCGACGATGTACTCCTTTGGGTTCGTCTTGAGGAGCGCCTTGCCGTGCAAATCGTAACGCGTGGCACGATAGAACAGGAAGGCCTCCTCAAGCGCACCCACATACGAGGAAACGGTCTTGTTCGTGGTCTTCGGCCCCGCAGAAGTTAACGCGCCGGCGATTCGACTCGACGAGCACTCGTTGCCGATGTTGTCCGCCAGGAATTCGGCCACATGGCGCAGCAGGGAAGGGTCAGTCACCGCACTTTTGCCCTTCCCGCGCTCACGGTTGACAATATCACGCACGGCGATGGCTTCGTAGACGCCGGACATGTACGCCGAGTGCTGCGCCTGGGTCGTCGAGAGGGATGCGATGGCTGGCATGCCCCCGTACTCAAGGTAACGAGTAAGCATGTCGTCGAAGAGAACGGGATCCCCCTCGGGAGTGAGAGCCACCGAAGTTCCCGATACGAACTCGATTCCGCAGAAGTCGGCGAACTCAGAGAAGGACAGGGGCAGCATCTTTACCTCTACGTAGCGCCCGGAGAGATAGGTGGCCAGCTCGCTCGAGAGAAGATACGCATTCGAGCCCGTGAGGTAGATGTCGCAATCGAAGTCGATCCTCATTGCGTTGACCGCATCCTGCCAGCCATCGATTCTCTGGGGCTCGTCTATGAAAACGTAGGTGCGACCCTTGTCCGACAGGCGCCCGCGAACGTAATCATAAAGCTGGTCCTCCGTCTTGATGCCCGTACCCTTGCTTTCCAGGTTGACGCTCACAAAGCCGCGGCCAGCGACTCCTTCAGACTCGACGGCCATCCTAATTAGATCGAGAAGGCTCGACTTGCCGCACCTGCGCACGCCCGTGATCACCTTGATGAGGTCGGTGTCACGGAAGAGCATCGCCTCCTCGAGGTATCTATCGCGGTTCCTGAGTCTGCCACCCTTCAAAAGCTGCTCCTAAAACTCGAATCTGGTTACACTTTTAGGAGTATCGTAACTCCACGCCACAAGATGAGCAAAGAGCGCACCTCGAGACGGATCGACCAAGGGGATTACGCACCTGCCGGGAGGCAGGGCAGCTTGCTCGATCGACGCGGACTACCAATTGATAAACCCCAAAAGCCGGACCGCACGGCGGCGCTCGTTTCGCTAAATCGGCTTGATGGGATGGCGAATCACGGTCTTGAGCTTCTCCGGCGCGTACTTGCGCGGGTCGGAGAGGTAAATCTCGTGACAGAGGCGGGATTCGGAGAAGTCGGGCGCATATCCCCGTTCCGCCGCAAATGCACGCATGGCGCCTATGATCGTCAGCTCGTCATCGTAAGGCCCGTATAGCAATGGGCGCGGATTCGGAAGATGCCGCGCCCATTGGCAAACACTATAGCATAGAATCGAACGTCTGTTCTACTCCCACTCGATGGCTTCGGTTCTGCCGCCTCGTCATTCCAGTTGCGCCCAGTTTTCGCTGCCGACTCGAACAGAGTGCCGCCAAGTAACACCATGTCGTGTTTCGTCGGCTCTGGGGACAAAAGTCGGGACAATTTCAGAAACTTTTTTCAAACTCAGGGCTTTGAGTTTTTGTTTTTGTCCCAAAGGCCGCGATTGGCCGCCTTTGGAGGCTCGATAGCGCCGAAAACGCCCGTTTTGAAACTCAACCGCCCTTTAGCCCGCAAGCCGCCAGCTGCAATCGCAAGTGAATCAACGCAGGTGGCTTGCAGGCGTTTCGCAAAACCGCAGGTCGCTGGCACTCACCATCGGTGAACAAAGTGAGTAGTCTCGGGTGGCTTGCCCATGAGTTGAATCGACACCGCGATTCGGCGCGAAGCCGAGGCATCTCCGTCGTCTGGACTTCGGGCCCGTCTTGGCCATCGCACGATGTGGCGGCAGCTGCAACGCGGTGAGATAATACCAGCAAGAAAGATAAGAATGCCCGTAGCAGAGAAGCAACTGGCATGGCTCGAACCGATAGCGACAATCGCAAGGAGGACGCACATGGACAGAGAAGGACTGGATGAGCTGATGTCCATCGACCTTGAGACGCGCAGGGATGCGGAGACGATCCTTTTCGCGCTCGAGCAGGCGCCCGACGGTTTCAATACCACGACCTACCGCCAGTTGGAAGCGCAGCTTGGATGCCATGTCGATGTTGCCGAACGTTACCTGTTCGACCTGCACGCGGCCATCATGCTGCTCTCCGAGGCCCATGGCCTCAAGCTCGACATGAGCCGCCACGACTATAAGGAAGAAGGGCTGCCGTTCGTCCTCGACTACGACGTCTGGCACCGCAAAGACGCCGCTGCAAACGGGATGTTCGACGACGAGGCCTCACCGGAGAACCGCGACTGGCGAGACGAGCACGATGGTATCATCGCCGACACCATTGCCGGCATCCTCTTCAAGGCGCTGCCGGCACATACCATCCCGCCGAAGCTCAGGTTCAGCTATGAGAACGTACCCGCCCTCGACGCCGAGATTCTAAGCGTATACTGCGGGTTCGAAGCCGCGGGGCTCTCGTTCTCCCTGGATTTCGAGCTCAATACCGGCAGGGGCGGCAACCGAGTTCTCCTCGAGCTGGAGCCTGAACCCTCCGCAGGGAACGTAAGCCTCACCTGCGAGGGAATGGACGACGATTTCACAGCCGCTTGGAATCCCGATACCGCAAAGTGGGACAAGCCCCTCCCCGCCAAGCAACAGGGAAAATAGCCATGGGCGCGTATCTGGGCCTGCGCGACAGCTGGTTTTGGGAAGACGACGCAATCCTCGACGCAATCGAGACGCTTCAGGACCAGGCAGACGGCACGTTCTACCCGGCCGAATACGGGCCGGAGGGCCACACGGACATCGCCTGCCCCAACCTTTGGGGCTATCTGATCCCGCAGGAGGAGTCGGAACCGTTCGAGCGCCTTTTCGCGGCACGCGAAGACGAGCAGGTCGCAAAGCTCTACGGGACCCGCTTCGCCTACGCCCGATGGTACAACGGTGCCGACGGCGAACCCAAGGTGGGCTTTCTCCCCGCGCCCGTCTCCCGTGAGGAGCCCCTTGCGGGAGGCGTCGGCAAGAAGGCGACGTGGGCGCGGTTCTGGACGTGGGGACCTGCCCTCGAGGACAACATAGACATGAGCTGCGATCTGGTCACGGGTTGGTGCGAAATCGAGTACGTCTCCAGGAAACGCGACCTTCCCGCCGCCAGATTCAGGGTTGCCGCGGCCAAGCTCGCGCCCTATGCCACCATCGGCGAAGGCGTCCACTATGGCGAGCGCGGGGAAAGCCCGTGGATGATCTACGACGGTTTCTACTGGAGCTACATCCTCGGGACTGACGATGCCGTCCTGCTTAGGGGGACGAGAAGCGGCTCTTCCGCGAAGAG
>USEF01000137.1 GCA_900553475.1 uncultured Collinsella sp.
AATGGCGCGCTCCGCGCGTTTGGAAAGGGCTTCGTGCTGCGGAATGCATTCAGAGGGAAACCCGTCGGGTCCCTTCGTCCTCGGTCTTCAGGGATTAAAGCTGATGATAATAAAGCGCGCTTCGCGCCCCGCGTCTTATCGATTGGGATTGAGATGCATGTGGCGCTTCTCGCCTTACGACTGTAGCGGCTGCGGTCCCGTTTGGGGTCGCGGCCGTTTTGTTGTGGGTCAAATATGAACGTTGTGTTAATGAGTCGGTGGACGGTGGTGTTTTTCGGTGAGCGGCGTATCCTTCCAACGGTTTATCTAGTGTGTCAGTTGAAAAGGAAGAGGGCGCTCGTCATTGTTTGAATGTGAACTGCCGTTTGACCACAAGACGTTGCATCTGGAGCTCGAGGATAAGAACTTCGCGGGTGTGATGGAAGGTCATCAAAACGAGTTTAAGACCACGAAATCGCAGGAAGAGCTGGTAGAGGAGTCGCTTGCCAACCCTTATGGCTCGCCGTCGCTCGAGGAGCTTTGTGCTGGCAAGAAGGATATCGTCATCATTAGCTCCGATCATACGCGTCCCGTTCCCTCGCGTGTGACGATGCCTATTCTGCTGCATCACATCCACTCCGCTGCGCCTGAGGCGCGCGTTCGCATTCTGGTTGCTACGGGTATGCATCGTCCGTCGACACACGAGGAGCTCGTCAACAAGTACGGCGAGGAGATCGTTGCCAACGAGGAAATCGTTATGCACGTCGCGACTGACGACAGCATGATGAAAAAGATCGGCACCCTGCCTTCTGGTGGCGAGTGCATCATCAACAAGATTGCCGCCGATTGCGATCTGCTGCTTGCCGAGGGCTTTATTGAGCCGCACTTCTTTGCCGGTTTCTCTGGTAGCCGCAAGTCCGTCCTGCCTGGCATCGCCAGCTACAAGACCATCATGTACAACCACAACGGTCAGTTTGTGAATGATTCCCACTCGCGTGCCGGCAACCTGTGCCACAACCACGTGAGCGAGGACATGTTTGCTGCCGCCGAGATGGCTCACCTTGCCTTTGTGCTTAACGTGGTGCTCAACGGCAAGCACGAGGTCATCGGCTCCTTTGCCGGCGATATTCACAAGGCGCACGAGGCTGGCTGCGAGTTCGTGAAGAGCCTTGCCGGCGTTGAGCCCGTCGAGTGCGAGATTGCCATCACCACCAACGGCGGCTACCCGCTCGACCAGAACATCTACCAGGCCGTGAAGGGCATGTGCTCTGCCGAGGCCACGCTTCCCGAGGGCGGCGTGATTATCGATGTCGCCGGTTGTGCCGACGGTCACGGTGGCGAGGGCTTCTATCACAACATCGCCGACAACGATCCTGCGGAGTTTGAGCGCGCCTGCATCGACCGTCCTAAGGACGAGACCCTGCCCGACCAGTGGACGAGCCAGATCTTTGCCCGCATCCTGGCGCATCACCCCGTGATCATGGTTACCGACCTGTGCGATCACCAGATGATCAAGGAAATGCACATGACGCCGGTCAACACTCTCGATGAGGCGCTCAAGCTCGCCTTTGAGATGAAGGGTGCCGATGCCAAGGTGGCCGTCATTCCCGATGGCCTGGGCGTTGTCGTCGCTCAGCACTAGTACGCGTCCTAAACGAATCGTTTATAACCGACAAGAAAGATAAGGTTTTATGCTTACCAAACTCCTCTGCGAATTCGGCGCAACGGCCCTCATGATCATCTTTGGCGTGGGCGTGCACTGCGATACCGTGCTTAAGGGCACCAAGTATCAGGGCTCCGGCCACATGTTTGCCATCACCACCTGGTCTTTTGGCATCTCGGTCGCCTTGTTTATCTTTGGCGGCGCCGTGTGCATGAACCCCGCCATGGTGCTTGCCCAGTGCATCGTCGGCTTGGTGCCGTGGAGCAGCTGCATCCCCTTCATGATTGCCGATATGCTCGGCGGCTTTGTGGGCGCCGTAATCGCTTGGCTTATGTATGCCGATGAGTTCAAGGCTTCCGAGGGCGTCGTCGACCCCATTGCTCAGCGCAACATCTTCTCGACCAACCCCACCACCGAGGGCACGAACTATGCCCGTAACTTCTTCTGCGAGGCCATCTGCACCTTCGTGTTCATCAGCGCCATCCTTGCTGCTGCTAGCCGCGCCGGCGAGAACGTTCTGATGCTCGCTATCTGCGTCGGTCTGATCGTTTGGGCCGTCGGCATGGGCATGGGCGGCATCACCGGCTTCGCCATGAACCAGGCTCGTGACCTTGGTCCTCGCATGGCCTATCAGGTGCTGCCGATCAAGAACAAGGCCGATAACAACTGGAAGTACGGCCTGCTCGTTCCTGGCATCGCGCCGTTTGTCGGTGCCGCTCTGGCCGCGCTGTTTGTGCATGGTTTCTTGGGCATGTTCTAGTCCAAGGCTACATAGGTTGTTCGCCGTCCGCATGGGGTAACTTCCCAGCGCGTCCTCGGACATGCAAAAAGGCTCGCTGCGCACTTTATGCGGCGAGCCTTTTTGCGTCCTGCGGAGTGCGCTGGGAAGTTACCCCATGCGGACGGCTGCGGGGTCTTTGTTGCGTTCGCACAAGCAACCCAACATATATATCTGAATTTGGATGGGAGGGGCTTGTTGCTGGTAGGGGCGTTGGGTAGCTGCTGACACTTTGGGATGCGTGGGGCCCTGGGTTGGGGCGATGTTTTGGGATGAGCTACTTACTTAGGTGAAGAGGGGTTTTATGGCTGATAGGTAGTCTTTGGCTACGTCGGCTTTTTCTGCTTGGAAGTTGTGCCAGGCCCACCATTGGACCATTCCTACGAAGCTTGAGGCTATGTGGTGTAGTAAAAAGCTGCGGTCCATGGTGCCGGCGGGGCCTGCGGGGTCGACGGGGACCGTTTCGGCTGCGCGCGACATGATGGTCTTGCGGAGGCTGTCGGCGAAGACGCGTGAGCCGGCGCCGGCTACGAGGGCTCGAACGCCCTGGCGGCGCTCCCAAAGGTTGTTGAGGATATGCTCGACCTGCACGAGTGGGTCGTCGAGCGGTGTGCCATCATCGTCGAGGGCGTGGGTGCAGATATCGCTCACGAGCTCAGCGAGTAGGTCATCTTTGCTTTTGAAGAGGCCATAGAACGTGGCCCGACCCACATGGGCGCGAGCGATGATGTCGCCGACGGTGATCTTGCCATAGTCCTCTTCGCGCAGAAGCGCGGAGAACGCCGAGACGATCGCGGCGCGGCTTTTGGCCTTGCGGGCATCCATGGCTATGCGTCCGCGTGAACGAGCAGGCAGCGGAGCGTGCCGGAGCAGCCCTCGTAGGGGCGCTTACCGGCGCCGTAGCCGACGGCCTCGATGCGGTAGCGGACCGGCAGGTGCTCGGACGTACGCAGTACGGCGACGATAGCGGCGCCCGTGGGCGTCACGAGCTCGCCGGCGACCGGTGCGGGCGTGAGGGCGATATTGCCTGCTTGGCATAGGTTGACGACGGCGGGCACCGGGATGGGCATAAGGCCGTGGGCACAGTGGATGGTGCCGTGACCCTCGGAGAGCGACTCGACAACAATATCCTCGATACCCAGGTCATCGAGGCAGATGGCGACCGAGCAGACGTCGACGATGGAATCGATGGCGCCTACCTCGTGGAACATGACGGTCTCGGGCGTTTTGCCGTGAGTCTTGGCCTCGGCAGCGGCGAGTGCGGAAAAAATGGCGAGGGCACGACGCTTGGCGCCATCGCTTAGCTGCGATCCGTCGATGATGGCGGTGACGTCCGCCAAAGAACGATGGTGATGGTGGTGGGCGTGATGATGGCCCTCGTGGCCATGGCCGTGGCCCTCATGGTCATGCTCGTGGCAATGTTCGTGCTCGCCATGATCATGATGGTGATGCTCATGCGTGTGCTCGGCAGCTGCTTCGTTGCCGTAGAGCCAGGCCATATCGTGATCGTGATTCTCGAGCTCCTCTGCCAGCTGAACGTCAAAGTCGCAGGCGTCGATGCCGTGCTTGTTTACATGCGTGACAGCGATCGTAAATCCGTCGACCGGCAGCGTGGCGAGTTGTTCGCGCAGGTGCTCCTCGCTAGCGCCTAGGTCGAGCAGGGCCGCGACGGTCATATCGCCGCTGATGCCCGAGGTGCCGTCGATGATAAGCGTGTGCTGATGGTTGGACATGGAATGCTCCTTAACGGGCGCAGGGCGTGCCGGCGCTCAGATGATTGATAAGACTTGCCTGGTAGGCGGCACCAAAGCCGTTGTCGATATTGACGACCGAAACGCCGCTGGCGCAGGAGTTGAGCATGGCGAGTAGCGCGGCTACGCCACCAAAACTTGCACCGTAGCCCACGCTGGTGGGAACGGCAATGACCGGACAGCTCACCAGGCCGCCGATAACGCTCGCCAGCGCGCCCTCCATGCCGGCGATGGCGATGACCACCTGTGCCTGGGCAAGTTCCTCGGCATGCGCGAGCAGGCGGTGCAGGCCGGCGACACCTACGTCGTAGAGGCGATCGACCTCGTTGCCATAGAATTCGGCCGTCAACGCGGCTTCTTCGGCGACGGGTAAGTCGCTCGTGCCGGCGCAGGCGACGACAACGCGTCCGTTGCCGGTGGGGGAGGGCTTGCCGCCCACGAGGGCGAGCTGTGCGTCCGGGACATATCCCAGGTCGATGCCGGTGCCGAGGAGCTCCGAGGCGCGGGCCGCTTTTTCGCTGTCC
>USEF01000138.1 GCA_900553475.1 uncultured Collinsella sp.
GGCGTCGGTGTCATGGACACCGCAGAAACGGGAGCCGGGACGAGCCTGGTTGCGGCACTGGATGCCGTCCTCGGACACGTACTCGCAGCGGCGGACGTCCTCGTCCTCCTCGTCACCGATCAGGTCGGCGGCGGGCTCCTCGTGAACGGGAACGTTCTTGAGGATGTCGGCGGCAAGCGTCTCGGACTTGATGTCGATGTGCCAGCCGGTCAGGCGCGCGGCGAGGCGGGCGTTCTGGCCCTCCTTGCCGATGGCGAGGGACAGCTGGTCGTCGGGCACGATGACGCCGGCGTAGGCCTTCTCCTCGTCAATGAGGACGCGGGTGACCTTAGCGGGCGACAGGGCGTTGGCGACATAGACGGCAGGATCGGCATCCCACAGGATGACGTCGACGCGCTCGCCACGGAGCTCGCCCACGACAGCGCGAACACGGCTGCCCTTGGGGCCGACGCAGGCGCCCACGGGATCCAGACGATCGTCAAGCGAGTGGACGGCGACCTTGGAGCGCTGGCCGGGCTCGCGGGCGATCGACTTGATCTGGACGGTGCCCTCATAGATCTCGGGCACCTCCTGCTCAAACAGACGACGCATGAGCTCGGGGTGGGTACGGGAGATGACAATCGGCGGACGGCTGTGCTCGCCGCGAACCGGCTGCAGGTTGGAGTTGGGGTCGCGAACGTCGATGATCACGGCCTTGATGTGCTGGTTGTGCAGGTAGCGCTCGCCCATCGGACGCTCGTTGCGCTCGTTCTCGTAACGACGCTGGTCGAAGTGCGGAAGCTCGGCCTCGACGCCCTCGCGGATCTTGACGATCGTGAAGTCGGGCGTGGACTGCAGCACGGTACCGCTGATGAGGTCGCCGATGCGGCCGGAGAACTCCTCGTAGATCTGCTCGCGGGCGGAGTTGCGCACGATGGCGTTGATCTCGGCCTTAGCGTGCTGGGCAGCAATGCGGCTCGTGTTCTTGGGGGTGACGTCGATCTCCTCGAACTCGGTGAAGTTGCCCTCCTCGTCCATGGAATCGTCGATCGGCTCCAGGCGGTAGACGTAGATCTTGCCGGTGGTGCGGTCGATGGTCACCTTGGCGCCCCACTCAAGATGCAGGATCTCGGCATAGCTCTTGGCGAGCGACTGCTCCAGGCGGTCGATCAGGTAGAGCTGGTCGATGTGCTTCTCCTGGCAAAGCTCCATCAGGGCGGACATCATGTCGGATGCTGCCATCTTACTTTCCTTCCTTCGCGGGCTTGAAGTCGTAGGTGGGCTTCAACTTGCACTTTTTAACATCAGAGAAATCGAGGGTAACGGACTCGCCGTCCTCGAGCTCGAGGGTCACGCTCGTCTCGGTGGCGGAGGCAATCTTGCCGGCGTACTTGCGACGGCCCTCGGTGGCGGTGGAGGTGAGCTCGCAGTTCTCGCCCACAAAGCGGGCAAAGTCACTCGGACGGCGCAGCGGGCGCGCCATGCCCGGGCTCGACACCTCAAGCGTATAGCTCGAAGAGATGGGGTCGAGCTCCTCAATCACATCGCCGACCCACTTGGTGTTGGCCGTGACGTCGTTGAGCGACAGGCTCTGACCCTCGGCACCCTCGATACGCACGCGCACGCAGGGGGCCTTGGTGGCACCCACGAGCTCGACGTCGACGATGTCGATATCGTGCTGGGGAGCGACGGCCTCGAGCGCGTCGATGATCGCCTGCTCGGTCTTGGTCTTGACCATTGCGGCACCTCCATCCATACAAAAAAGAAGCGGGGCCGAAACCCCACTTCTTTCAATTACAACTTCATTTGCAAGCAAACTATACCAATACCTGCACAAACGTGCAACCACAACACAAACCCGCAGGTCAGCGTGAGCACAGGTTCTCCACAAGAAATGGATAATTGGGTGTTGTCGCAAGTATACATAACCAAAAAGGGGGCGACTCCATACGGAATCGTCCCCCCTCGCCTTTTCATGTCAGCTAGGCGCGCAATGCTTACTTGACCACCAGGTTGACCAGCTTGCCGGGCACGCAGATGGCCTTGACGACCGTCTTGCCGTCGAGCCACTTGGCGACGGCGGCCTCGGCGGCAGCCTGCATATCCTCATTGGAGGCATCGCGGGCAACGTCGACGCGGCCGCGGACCTTGCCGAGCACCTGGACCACGATCTGCACCGTGTCCTCAACGGACTCGGCCAGGTCGAAATCGGGCCAGGCGGCGGTGTAGGCGTTGCCCTCGCAGCCGAGCGCCTCGTGCCACAGCTCGTCGGCCCAGAACGGGCAGATGGGGGCAAGGACGCTCACGATGTCCTTGGCCACGCCGTAGCACAGCGCCTTGTCGCGGGCGGTACCCTCGGTGGCGTTGAGGTAGGCGCTCGCCGCGTTGACGAGCTCCATGACGGCCGAGATCGCGGTGTTGAACTGGCCGCGGTCGAAGTCCTCAGTGCACTTGGCGATGGTGCGGTGACGCTCGCGATAGAGCTTCATCGCAACCTCGTCGAGCGCGGACTTGTCGAAGGCCACGTTGGCGTCACCGGACTGGACGAGCTGCCAAACGATACGCCAGGCGCGCTTGATAAAGCGGTTGGCGCCCTCGACGGCCTTGGGATCCCAGTCGAAGTCCTTCTCGGGCGGGGCGATAAACAGGATCGCCAAACGCATGGTGTCGGCACCGTAGGGCTCGATGACCGAGCTCGGGGGCACGACATTGCCCTTGGACTTGGACATGGTGTCGCCGTTCTCGTCCTTGACCATGCCCTGGCACAGCAGGTTGGTGAAGGGCTCGTCCACGCTCAGCAGGCCAAGGTCGCGCAGGGCCTTGGTAAAGAAGCGGCTGTAGAGCAGGTGCAGAATAGCGTGCTCGATGCCGCCGATGTAGTTATCGACGGGCATCCAACGGTCTGCCGCCTCGCGGGAGAAGGGCAGCTCGGTGTTGTGCGGGTCGGTATAGCGCAGGTAATACCAGCTGGAGCAGGTAAAGGTATCCATGGTATCGGTCTCGCGCTTGGCCGGGCGGCCGCAGACCGGGCAGGTGGTCTCGTAGAAGTCCTTGCACTCGGCAAGGGTTTCGCCGGCGCCCAGGTCCAGGTTCTCGGGCAGCGTCACCGGCAGCTGATCCTCGGGCACGGGCACGATACCGCAGTGCTCGCAGTGGATGGCCGGGATGGGGTTGCCCCAATAGCGCTGGCGGCTGATGAGCCAGTCGCGCAGACGGAACTCGACCTTGCGACGACCGCAGCCCATGGCCTCGAGGTCGGCCACGATCGCAGCCTCGCCCTCGGAGTGCTTGCCGCCGCGCATGCCAGTGTACTTGCCGGACTGTACGAGCGTACCCTCGGCAGCGTGAGCGCAATCCCAGTCGACGGTCTCGGCATGGAAGGTATCAATGGTCTCGCCGCTGGCCTCGACGGCAGCGCGATCGTCATCGTCCAGGATGATCGGCACGATCGGCAAGTCGTACTTACGGGCAAACTCAAAGTCGCGCTGGTCGCCGCAGGGAACGGCCATGACGGCGCCGGTGCCGTAGTCGGCAACGACATAATCGGCAACCCACACGGGGACCTTCTCGCCGTTGACGGGGTTTACCACATAGCGGCCCGTGAAGGCACCGTGCTTCTCGAGGGTGCCCTGGGCACGCTCGACGGCAGAGATATGCTTGGAGTTCTCGACGATCTTGGTGACGGCCTCCTCGTACTCCGTGCCCTCGACGAGCTCGTGCAGGCCGGCGTACTCGGGAGCCAGGACAAAGAAGGAGACGCCAAAAAGGGTATCGGCTCGCGTGGTGAAAACGGTGATCTTACCCTCATCGCCCTCGATGGGCTCGCCATCCCGGTCGCACAGGGTAAAGTCGACCTCGGCGCCCTCGGAGCGACCGATCCAGTTGGCCTGCATCTGCTTGACGCGCTCGGGCCAGCCGGGGAGCTTCTCCAGGTCGTCGAGCAGCTCCTGAGAGTACTCGGTAATCTTGTAGTACCACTGCTCAAGGTCGCGCTTCTCGGGCTCGGTGCCGCAGCGCCAGCACTTACCCTCGGTAACCTGCTCGTTGGCCAGAACGGTCTTGCAGGTGGGGCACCAGTTGACCGGGTTCTTTTTACGGTAGACCAGGCCCTTTTCCCACATCTTCTCAAAGATCCACTGGCCCCAGCGGTAGTAGTCGGGGCTGCAGGTCTTGACCATGCGATCCAGATCGTAGGAGAAGCCCATGCGCTTCATCGTGGCGAGCGCCTGGTCCATGTTCTTATACGTCCAGGCGGCAGCCTGCGTGTTGTGCTTGATAGCGGCGTTCTCGGCAGGAAGGCCAAAGGCATCAAAGCCGATGGGGAACAACACATTGTAGCCCTGCATGCGGGCCTGACGGGCCATGGCATCGCCGATGGTGTAGTTGCGCGCGTGGCCCATGTGCAGGTCGCCCGACGGATACGGGAACATCTCGAGCACGTACTTCTTGGGCTTGCTGTCGTCGGTGTCGACGGCAAAGAGGTTGGAGTCCTCCCAGGCCTTCATCCACCGGGACTCAATGGCCTGCGCGTCGTAGGCAGGAATCTCGTCCTTATGATCTGTGCAATCGCACATATCAGCTCCTTTAATCTTAGCTGGGGTCGGTCGGCTTAGCTTTGTTCGCTACAAGTTCCGCACGCAAAGAAGAGCACTAAATGTGCTCTTCGTCTTGCGCAGGACTGTCCGCAGTAGCGAACAAA
>USEF01000139.1 GCA_900553475.1 uncultured Collinsella sp.
GCGACGCCGCCGAGCCGCAGCATCGTTTTGCCACGACGGCCGATAACATTGCCGAGTTTGCGGTGGCGGGCAGCTTTATCTTTGGTCAGCCGCTCAAGAGCATCGAACATATCGATATCGATGAGCTGAAATAGATGTAAGGCAGCCGCCAAAGCCTTCGCCACATCTTTTGCCGAAAGGATATTTCTATGGAGTACATGCAGGTCAACCGCGCCAACGGCCGCGCCGCCAACGAGTTGCGCCCCGTTAAGCTCACCCGTGGCGTCATGAAGCACGCCCACGGCTCGTGTTTGGCCGAGTTCGGTGACACGCGCGTGCTGTGCGCCGCCACTATCGAGGAGGGCGTGCCGGGCTGGCGAAAGGGAGCTAAGGCCGGCTGGGTGACCGCGGAATACGCCATGCTGCCGGCGTCGACCGGCAAGCGCTGCAAGCGTGAGCACGCCAACCGCAAGGGTCGCTCCATGGAGATCGAGCGCCTCATTGGCCGCAGCCTGCGTACCGTCGTCAACATGAAGGCGCTCGGCGAGTACACCGTCACCGTCGACTGCGATGTGATTCAGGCCGATGGCGGCACGCGTACAGCGAGCATCACCGGCGCCTGGGTGGCGCTGCACGACGCCCTCGCCATGTGGGTCGAGGCGGGCAAGATCGAGCGCATCCCGCTTACCGGCCAGGTGGCTGCCATCTCCATGGGCGTTGTCGACGGCAATACGCTGCTTGACCTCGATTATTCCGAGGACAGCCATGCCGAGGTCGACATGAACCTCGTCGCCACCGATACCGGTGAGATGATCGAGCTCCAGGGCACCGGCGAGCAGGCGCCCTTCGACCGCAAACGCCTCAACGCCCTGCTTGACCTGGGCGACAAGGGTGTCGCCGAGCTCATCGAGCTTCAGCGCCAAGCCATCGCCTAACCTGCCAAAAAGGGACAGGTTTATTTTGGTAGGTTTTATCTGCTGAAATGCTGCGTTGAAAGGTCCGATCGCCTGAGAGGGGAGGGGTCAAGTGCCCAAACGCCCCTCACGCGGCTTGCTATAGAGACAAGGAGGCCAGTCATGGCACTTGAGAAGATTGACATCGACACCCTCGACCCGGCGGCGACCATCGTCGTGGCAACGGGCAACGCCCATAAGCTCACCGAGATCGAGGCCATTTTGGGCAAGGTCATGCCCGAGGTGCGCTTTGTGGCGCTCGGCCAGCTGGGTGATTTTGAGGATCCCGAGGAAAACGGCACGACGTTTTTGGAGAACGCCATCATCAAGGCCCAAGCCGCGGTTGAGGAGACGGGCCTTATGGCCATTGCCGACGATTCGGGCTTGGTCGTCGACGCGCTGGACGGTGAGCCCGGTGTGTATAGCGCGCGCTATGCGGGCGTGCACGGCGACGATGCCGCCAACAACGCCAAGCTTCTCGTGAATCTGGAGGGCGTGGCCGACGAGGATCGCACCGCGCGTTTTATGAGTGTCGTCGCGCTCATCGACACGGATGGTCTGGTCACCTATGGTGAGGGCGCCTGCGAGGGCGTTATCGCGCACGAGGGCCGCGGCGATCACGGCTTTGGCTACGACCCGCTGTTCCTGCCGGTCGACACGCCGGGCAAGACCATGGCCGAGCTGACGGCTGACGAGAAGAACGCCATCAGCCATCGTTTCCACGCGCTCGAGCATCTGTCCGCCAAGCTGACGGGCGAGGAGTAGACCGTGCGTGCGGTGGTGCAGCGCGTGCTCAACGCCGGCGTGACGGTCGACGGCGAGTGCGTGGGCCGCATTGGACGCGGCTACCTGGTGCTGCTGGGTGTGGGCCATGGCGATACGCGTGCCGAGGCCGACAAGCTGTGGGGCAAGCTCCGCGGGCTGCGTATCAACGAGGACGAGAACGGCAAGACCAACTTGGCGCTTGCCGATGTCGACGGTGAGGTGCTCGTGGTGTCGCAGTTCACGCTGTTCGCCGACTGCCGCCACGGTCGCCGCCCATCGTTTACGGATGCCGGCGCGCCCGATGTTGCCAACGAGCTCTACGAGTACTTCCTGACGCTTGTTCGTCAAGATGTCGAACACGTGGCACATGGCATCTTTGGCGCCGATATGAAAGTCGATCTTGTCAACGACGGCCCATTCACCATCGTCTTGGACACCGATAACCTTTAGGTTACGCGGTTTTACCAAACCGCGTAACAACTGGTCATGCGAGATTGTCGTCTGGTACGTATTTGGGACGGGGATTATTTAGCTACTTGCGTATGGCCACAACAGGGTGCTATAGTATTAGAGTTTTGTCTATCTTAGGGGTATTATCCCCTTTTTGAATTGCACCTTCTGGAGGCCCTGTTCATGGAAGAGATGGAAGTCAATCACGTCGACGACATCCACGAGAAGCTGACCGATATGGTGGGCGATCGCGTCAAGGTTAAGGCCAACATGGGCCGTACCCGCGTCGTCGAGCGCATGGGCACCATCAAGAGCGTCCACCCGGCCGTCTTTATCGTCGAGGTTGACGAGCGTCGCGGCCGCAAGTCGCGTCAGTCCTACCAGTATATCGATGTGCTCACCGGTCAGGTCGAGCTGTTCGACCCCGAGAGCGGCGAGCACATCTTTACCCCGCTCGGCAATCAGCTCGAGGAGCATTAACGGTGACCGATCGGTCCCTGACTCTTTCCGCGCCGGCAAAGATTAACCTCTACCTGGGGGTTCATACCGAGCGCGATGACCGCGGCTACCACAGGGTCGATTCCCTGATGGCGGCCGTCGGTCTTTCCGATACCGTGACGGTCACGCCGGCGCAGGCGCTGACCGTCCAGACGGTTCCGGCATCAGATTTTCCCATGCAAAAGAATACGGCGTATCGGGCTGCGGTTGCTATGGCCGAGCATTATGGTCGCGAGGCAAACATCTGCGTGACGATTGAGAAGCGCATTCCATTGTGCGCCGGCTTGGGCGGCCCCTCGACGGATGCGGCCGCGGTCATTGTCGCCTTGGCGGAGCTCTGGGGCATTGATCGCACCGACCCAGCGCTCGACGATATTGCGCGGGGCATTGGTGCTGACGTCCCGTTCTTTTTGCACGCGAGTCCTGCGTTCTACGTAGGTGGGGGAGACGTGCTGGCAACTGAGTACCCCGCGCTGCCCGCGACGCCCGTCGTACTGGTTAAGCCGCGCGAGGCAAGCGTTTCGACAATTGAAGCCTATCGACGTTTTGACGAGGCCCCGGTGCCTGCGGACAAGCCCGGCGCGATAGCTTCTGCCTTGCGTGCTGGTGATGCCGAGACGGCATATGCGCTCATCCATAACAACCTGGGTGTCATTTCCGCACAGATGGAGCCGCAGATTCAAACGGTTCTCGATTGGCTGCGTAAACAGGACGGCACCGTTGCTGTAGATGTGTGCGGATCGGGCGCCTGTTCGTTTGCCATTTGCGACACCGCCGCCACGGCCGAAAGGCTTGCGGACGCTGCCCAGCAAAAAGGCTGGTGGGCCTGCGCGACGGAGCTCATTCCCAACACGGTTCGCGTCGAAGGGTTGATTTCCGATCTCAGCCGAACACATTGAGCGAATAGGCCGTTCCCGCAGTTAGCCGAACGCCCCCGCGGCCCCTCCTGGGGTCCGGGGGCGCCGTTTTCCCAGTTGAAGGAACGGTGGAGATGTGTTTCGATGGGTCCGGTGGCCATGCCCCGCCCTCCGCCCGGCACCTCTTCCCAGACTCAGCCGGACGGTCGGCCCGCCTATTACATTTTCCCCTTCAGGCCAGGACAGCGGGGCATCGCCCCTCTATGCGTGCGCCCGCCCTATCAGCCCCGGCGTCAGGTCGAGCTCGCTGAGCGGCACGTCCTCCACGCCGTAGGCCCCCCGGCAGCTCCCGGCCGTCCCGTGGACACTCCAGCCCTTGATGTATTCGTTGATGTACTACAGAATTCGTCCGATGTCTTCAGACATCGTCTGCTCCCTCCTAGTAGCCAGAGTCGTAGCGCTGCGCAGCGATGACCTTCTCGATCTCGGCGAGGCCGAGGAAGCGGTCGCCGAGCATATGCTTGCGCCAGAGGGGCTTGAAGCAGTGAAGCATGCGGCGGTACATCTCGAGGCGGGGACCATGCGAGTTCCCGCCATCCGAGTACTTCCTCAGAGGCTCCGCGAGCTCCTCATAGCGCTTGTCCGCAAAGAGGTGCTTCACGTAGCCGGCGAGACGCCCCTCCTCCATGTCGTTGTAGTCGAAGCCTTGAGGCGAGATGTCGCGCTCGTCCACCTCGGCCTTCTCATCTTCAGGCAGGTCCTCGTATGAGGCCCTGAGGACGCGGAACATGTCGAGGATGTCGTACAGCTCCTCGCAGCGTGAGTTGGGAATCTCCGGTCGAAGCACGGCGAATGCCTCCGGGTACTCGCGCACGTAGCCCTTCTCGAATATCTGTGCATTGCGCTTGTGGTAAGCGGCATCCTCCTCGTCCTCCGAGAGGGCGGCAAGGATGAGCTCCTGGTCGCGGAGGATGAGGCGGTTGACCGGCGCTATGGTCAGCGGGGCCATCTCCTCGGGGTAATCAGTGCGGGGGCTACCCACCATTGATCCGAGGGCTTCGGTGACCACTCCTGAGATGGTGCCACCCGATTCGTGGGCCAATCCCTCGAGTTTGGCCTTGAGGTCATCACTGACTCGGATAGAGATGGTTGCCATTGTCTACCTCCTTAA